>NZ_JANAVL010000023.1:0-38136 GCF_024213455.1 Domibacillus sp. A3M-37
CACTGTGATATTCTTTTAAGGTCTGGAGTTCTTTGTTTAGAGTCATAAATTTATTTTACCTCCTCAAATTTCTTTACAGTACTAGCCTGCCCTTCGAGTACCAAATATAAAACTAAGTCTTAGTCACAGGTATGGTGTTTATTAAAAACGTCTACAGATGAGCTGCAGGCTGGGAAGTGGATTAATCCGGCTGTCTTTTTTGAAGCAAACAGCGGCGATCTTTTCATTTAACCAAAAAAATAACCCGCCATTGAGTCGAGCGCTCTGGTGGGTTATTCCCCGGTATTGCTGATCATCTCTTATGGGAAGCCGGCCGGTTCGATGTCAGCGCATCGGAGCGGCTTTTTCAATTTATCAATCGTACCAAGCTGAGTGTTTTATCTGGTTCTTGATAGTAATAAGAGCAGGGTATTTAGCTTTTTGATTAGATAACAAGGGGAATCTTTATGAAAATTTATTTTCGAAGCATAAATGATATGAATAGAAACTAATACTGTTCTTTCATAAAGCCAATTTTAATAAAAAAAAATAAAACCTATGCTATTATTTTAAGAAGTGTCGAACAAGAACTATCATTAAGAAGGAAATGAGTGGGGTGGATAATATGTATATTGCAACTGAAGAAATTCAATTTTCATATGCTGATACCGATATGATGGGTGTTGTTTATCATGCAAACTACATAAAATGGTTTGAACTAGGTAGAACAAAACTTATAGAGGATATTGGATACAACTACTTAGATATGGAAAAAGCGGGATATTACGCACCAGTGCACAACCTTGAAGTTACATATAAGAAACCTATAAAGCTTGGAGATAAAGCCTTTGTCAAGACATGGGTGGAAAAAAATCACGCATTAAGAGCTGCCTATGGTTTTCAAATTGTCAACGGTGAAGGTGACATTTGCGCGGAAGGAACTACTACACATATCATCGTAAAAAAGGAAAACGGTGATTTCAAACCCGTTAGATTCAGTAAGGCATTTCCCGAGTGGTTTCAAAAATATGAAGAAATTAAAAGGAAAGTCTAGCAAAGACGGGAATGTTTATAAAACCATTCAGCAACGTCCCAATAATTCAACAGTTGCTTGGTCGTACGTTTCCTTCAAGCAACAACCCACCATTATGAAGAAAGGCAAAGAAGGATACATAGCCGGTCTTTGAATAAACACAGTAAAAGCAGCCGAGGTTTTAGATTTTTCTGGCACTAAATTTAATTCTGATTTAATCGTAAGATATAGGAAAATTAACGAAGGATTGAAAGGAAGTACACAATAATGAAACAGGTAGTTACAATGGAAGAATACATGAAAATGTGGGATAAAACTTTCCAGGTTGAATCTCCAGAAACGTTTCTCTTAAAGTGGAATTGCGTAAGTTGTGAAAAGGAAAATAGAGAAAAAGCTTCTGAATTTACTCAGATTGCAAATTTTGCTCTTTCGCATTGTTATAACTGTGGTAGCAGCAATATTATTGAGCTGAAAACTAAATCAATGATCATTATTGAGTATAATGCGAAGAAAATCTAATCATCGGTTTTTTCATCGCACGCCGTTACATGATGGATTACTTGAAAAAGAATCCGCCAATTAACGAGCAAATGCTGCGTATGATGATGCAAATGGGAATGAAACCATCGCAGAAGAAAATCAACCAAATGATGGCACAAATGAACAAGCAGCAGGATAAATAAGTCCTTGCTGTGTAAGGGATAGAACCGTGTTTAAAGCAGTTTTAATCCATTGTTCATTTGTTTAAATAGCGTAAAAGGTTAAACCTTCATCGCTGTTTTCACTTTATTTTGGTTTATTTCCCTTGTAAATAACGATAACCACCTTTTCTTGTTGAAAGATTAACTAAGAGAGGTGGTTTTTTTATGGAATTAGAAGATGTAATTAATGAGTAGATCTATTACTGTCTGCCGAAAGGATTCACGCAAAAAACCCTGATTAACAAGAAGCAGGAATTAAAGAATATCAAACTTTATTTGAAAGAGAAGCGGGAAATTACATAACTAGAAAATATTTATGCAGCAGTCTGGGCTACAGCCACAAAGTATCGTTTCAGTGTAAATGAAGAAGGTTGAAACCCCTAAAGTGCCGAAGAAGGTAATGAAAGGCTTTAATGCAGAAGACATATACAACATGATAGAGGCATTCAGCTACAAGAACTAGTGAAGCCCGCAACAAGGATATCATCGCTATGCTGGCGGACTGTGTGTGGGCTTAGAGCGATGGAGATACGAACACTGCCTTGTGAGAACGTAGGAGAAGCATCTATTCTTGTGCATGGAAAAGGAAATAAGGAGCATGTCCTGCGTTGAAAAAAGTGCTGGTGAAGTACGAGAGAATCCGCAGAGAGTATGTGAAAAACAGAATCCTTAAAGAGGATGCGTGTTTTTTATCCTATCAAGGACGAGGTCTCTGACATGTGTCATTAGATAATATAATAATGGAAGGAATTTGGTGAAACATCGCTCACGATTCTGGAATACTTGCTAATTGGCTTAGCTAGTGAGCTATTCCCCGAAACATTATTAAATCAAGAAGGAGTGAACAGAAAGTAATGAAAAGACTATGTATTATTCCATGCGGAGCAAAAAAAGTGTGGGATAAGAAACCGGATGCTGGACCAACAGAAGCGGAAAATGTTTATATCGGTTCGTTCCATAACTCTTGTCAAAATTATGCTTCTCGTTTCTTTGAACATTGGGTTATTCTTTCAGCGAAACATGGCTTCTTATTTCCGCAAGATATGATTCATTCAAATTACAATGTTGCATTTAATTCTAAGAGTCCCGAAATTATCAGCATTGATAAATTAAAACAGCAAATTCCAGAAAAAAAATTAGCGGATTTTGATGAATTAGTCGTTTTAGGCGGAAAAAAGTATAGAAAAGTTGTGGAGCAAGCTTTTGGAAGCAACTATAGCTATAAATACCCCTTGAATGATTGTAAGGGGATCGGTTATATGCTTCAAAAGCTAAACAATTCTTTGCTTATTAATAAGGAAATAACGGATTCGAGCAAGGAAAATAAGTATTAGCCGATGAAAGATATGACTTCTAAATATTGTTTTATTGATGCTGTTTTTAAGAAAGTTCCTTATACAAGCCCTTTAAAGAGCGTGCTTTTAACGGCTTTTCCTTATTGCTTTCTTGTTGTAGTGCTTTCGTTATCATCAAACCGAACTCGTTTACAATTTCAGGAGAGAAGCTATTTACACGAATGAAATGCTGCATCAAACTCTTCCACTGTTCCTTTGTCGAAACTAACTCAGTCCGCATGATATGTTGGAACGAATGACATTTCTTGCAAATGAGTTGAATAGCGATCAAATGGCATGCTTTATTGGAGAAATCGTATTCCTCTATTTCATGCAAGTGAAGGTGTTTCATTTCAGTCTCATGTTCAGGTGTCCAGCCACAAATAGAACACTTTTTTCCTTGCTGCTCCAATACAAAAGGATGCAATTTCTTCCCCCAGAAATAACGGCTAACAGTGTTCCTTATTGTGTATCCATGAAACAGCGGCGGTTTAGCAAAAGGAAGCAGCTTTGCACTAAATAAATATGTTTTTAGCGGTAAAACATAATTTAAATTTAAATGCTTGGAATCATACTGTTGAATACATAACTATGGAAAATAAAATGACTAAGCTAGAATACTGAATCGTATTGCAAGATGTTCTATGCTTGATAATCGAAATTTTAGTAGTAGCTAAGGAGAATTTATTAGAAAAAGGGATGAGTATCCATGAAGTCGCCAATCAAGCAGGCCATGCAAGTGCTCAGACAACGATGCTGTATATTAACGCAAGGAAACAATCCATAATTGACCAGATAAACCAGCACTAAGACATCAGTCAAGTGGTGTGTTTTTTCATGATTCTAGTATTTAATACTCGGTAAATATCAAAAAAATGTTATTTTGGGTGAAAAGTAGTGGTATAATTATTTTGTTGGTAAGAAGATACATAGGAGGAATATTATGAAAAAGATTATCGGATTCATTGCATTTCTAGTTTTAATGATTACGTTGCTGCCTGTACAACAAGCAGAAGCAAGTACGGGACATCACACTGTTAAAGTCGATACGAAATTAAATGTACGTGAAAAACCAAGCCCGAGAGCAAAAGTGGTAGGCTCTCTTAAAAATGGAGCAGTCGTATATGTTTATAGCACAGAACCGGGTGGCTGGTCGAAAATCAAATACAACAATAAAGCAGGATATGTGGCATCAAGCTATTTGGTTGAGCAAGGATCATACTCTCCGCCAAATAAAAATATTGATTATTATTATTATGGAGACTGGGGTTATTCTAGCGCAAGCAACTTGAATGTAAGGACGGCTCCGAGTAAGAATGGAAAAGTGATCGGCCAGCTGCAGAGATACGAAGACATTTATATTTATGGCACTTACTCGAACGGCTGGGCAAAAGTTGATTACTATGGTCGGACTGCTTATGTCTCATCAGACTACCTCATCTATTAAAGAGAACAATCCGTCTGCTCATTAAAACTAAGATAACCACCTTTTTCTGTTGAAAGATAAACAGGAAGAGGTGGTTTTTTGTGTTTTTAGAGGATGAAATCAGCAGTAGATATGAAAAAAGGAGAAAGATAAGAGTGATATAGCTTAAATATATTATATAAGTATGTTTTTTCCTTTCTGTAACGGTGAGGGTAATTGAAATTGTAACAGGTGTTTAGAAGCTAAGTATCAAATCAAATAGAGTGACTTAAGTCATGAAAAGTACGACAAAATAAACAGAAAAATAACTGCTGAAATTAAAAAACAGTATAAATAGCACAAACAAAGTGATAAAGTGTAAAATATGTTCCAAGCAAAGAAATATTTCCTAATAAATATATCAAAAGAAACGGATATAAAGGCGCGTTTGTTTAGTTGTAAAAGTTACGACAATGCGGGCAGGAAGTTAGGAGAGCACAGTTACAGTACTTTCCAGTGAAAATAAATGAACGTACAAAATTATCGGAAAAATAATGATTTCTTTTTATATTTTATTTTGAATAAAAATTTTAGAGTAGGTGAGCTATTTGGCATTAGTAAAAGAGTTAGGAGACTTGGTTAAAGGGGATATTCTTTATAGCGATGTTTATAAAAATGGAACATTGCTGCTTAGCGGAGGAACTCTGATCAACCGTACTGCAATAGAAAAATTAATTAATTGGAATATTTCAACTGTTGAGGTTCTGGAGGCCGGTGAAAGCATTCAGACTAATCAAGATACCTGGGAGGTAAAAAAGAAGACATCTATTTTATATTCAAAAGGAATTCTAAGTACAAAAAAGCTTTTTTATGACAGTTTGATTTATGTGGTGAATGAATCAAGATATGGATATGTTCTTCATGACAATGATAAACTCATGTGGCTAGAAAATTTGTTTATTCATGTAATGGAGGATGACCGTATTTCAAATGCAGTGTTTAATTTGAAGAAATTAGATTCATATAGTTATTACCATTCATTCGATGTTTTTTTACTGGGTTCATTATTAGCAAATGAAGTAGGAATAAGAGAATTAGATATATTTGCTGCGTGCTGCTTAGTTCATGATATAGGGAAGTTACAGATATCGAAAGAATTATTGAACAAGGAAGAAAAGCTAACAAAGAGTGACTTTGATATTTTAAAAAGCCACACAATGGAAGGAGTAACCTGGACAAAGAAAAATAAGCTGCCGAAAATATTTGAGACCATCTGTAAATCTCATCATGAACGTTTAGATGGATCAGGCTATCCAAATGGATTGACAGATAAAGATATTTCAAAAGAAATCCGGATAATGGGAATTGTCGATTCTTATTCCGCTCTAACCTTAAAGCGATCATATCGTGAGCCTATTTTAGCAACAAAAGCGATTGAGCTTCTATTAAATAAGAAAAAGAAATATGATTTAATGTATTTGATCACCTTTATTGAATTGCTAAATATATACCCGCCAGATTCAATTGTGAAGTTATCAAATGGTAAAAAAGCTCGAGTAAAGGTAGTCAATGATCAGCAGCCTTATCGACCAACATTACAAGAATTAGGTAGTTCAGTCACATTTGAATTACCTACAAATTTATCTGTAACGATTCCAAAATTCATCAGATGGGATCATGTAGAACAAGAAGCAGTAGGCTCTAAAAGGGAGCAGTATTGGAATTTATATATAAATAATTTAATAGCTGGAGATTGGGAAACAGCATTTGAAAACTATAAAAATTTGATCGATGGGCTAACTGTTGAAAATGTATTTATTGATGTTGTGGTTAAAACCATAAAAGAAATTGATCTTAGGTGGGATACTGGTCAACTATCAGTGGGAGAAGAGCATGATGCTTTATTGGGAATTCAACAAATTCTTCAACATATGCATAAAGAACAAGCTATGTATACTGATACTCAAAGGTGACCGGAAAAGCGCCTTCTCTTGGTGTGTTTTTCACTTTACATACTGTAGACAAACAAAATTTTTAACAGAATCACCTTTTGTTTCTTCACATAGAAGCTGTTTTGACGGGAGCCGATAAAGGCGGCGGGCGCGCGGCTTCGCTTTCCATGGGGCAGGCGCTGAGCTCGTCTCCGCCGCTTTGCGGCAGATCCGATCTCAGCTGCCATGCCAGTCCCATAGGAGTCTTCGCTGCGCGCCCACTGCCTGTGCGTTTAAACGAAACAGCCATGTCTGGCAGATCCATCTTTTGCAGCAGCGGCAATGGCGCAAGAGTATGCAGTCATGTCCTTGGCGTTTGTTCCACACATACAGCCTATCAGGACTTGCTTCTTCTCGCTGCTTTTGGTGAAGCCGCCCGGACGAAGACTCCTGCGGGACGTACAGTGAGTCGGGCGATCCCGCAGGCGCAGCCGAGGAAGCGCCCGCACTGCCCGCGGAAAGCGAAGTCCGGGTGGTTTCACCTGCCGGCTCCCGGTAAAAAAACGAGCCTGCTTCTCTGAAAGATACCTGCCTTTTTCGGTAATAGAAATTTTCGTTAAAAAGACGAATGCTGACTTTGTCTACACTCTGAAACACGTCATTAGTTGACGTGTTTTTCTCTTTTTAGTAACTGACTTATAGTGTAGCGCCTCAAAAAGGATCAGTATACAGATGAACTAACTGATCTAGATAAATTTTTATTTTTTTAAAGAGTAATTGATTGAGATGGGGGTACATATAAATATTGAGAGAAAAGGAGGGGCAGCAAAATGAAAAAACGATTCTTGTCTTTATTTATTCTTCCATTTATGTTGATCAGCGCAAGTGTCCCGGTACTAGCATCAGAATATGAAGATGAATTAACAGGTACCCCATATGAAATATTAGAAAAAGAAGGTATTTCACTAAAGCATTATATTGTTACATTCAAGTCTCCTAAGATTGAAAAAGGCTATTACCGAGCAACTGCGAGCAACGGTGAAACAATTCGTTTTAAGCCGACGGATGTTGAAATTGAATTATCTGTAGGAGATCGCATCCGGACTTACTGGGAAGATGGCGATTTTAACATTGCCGAATATGTAAAACCGGAAAAAGTGGTCTATACAATTAATCGTGTGTGGTATGAACATGGGCAGATGAATTTAGAAGGAACAAGCCCGCAGTCAGGCGATATTATTTTCAATGATGAAAATATATTCGGAAATGAACTTGTGCCCGGTGATAAAGTTATAGCTGAATTTGATCAAATATTCATTGAGAACGGTTTAATAGGCATTTATAAGAAAAAATAAAAAACTGTCCCCAAGGGCAGTTTTTTTATTTTACTTGCGCTTTTTTTAAGCTGCGAATGTGAAGTTGATCATATAAATTTAAAAGCCGGTCCAGTTCCTGGCTGTATTCAATCGCAAGAGGAGAAGTGAGTCCGGTTTGAAAAGCAATATTCAGCAGTTCAGTCCGCTTTGCTTCGATGGCGTCAAGCAGGGTTTCTTTATCCACAGCGGACCACCCTTTCCATTGTTTAGTAAATTACACTATCTAGTATACCCAATCATTTACTTATTTTCAAAAAAATTTGTCGTTTTTTCACTTTTTTCTGTTCACATATATGTCAAAGTGTAAAATCGCTCGTTTCTGTTACAATGGGAAGGGAAAGGATGTTGAATTCATGACCGATTTAAATATTTTCCTGGCGTTTGGTGCAGGTTTTTTAAGTTTTATTTCTCCTTGCTGCCTGCCTCTGTATCCTGCATTTTTATCCTATATTACCGGCATGAGTGTCAATGAGCTGAAAAACGACAATGCGATGCTGCAAAAACGAAGTATGCTGCATACTCTCTTCTTTCTTCTAGGTTTTTCGCTCGTGTTTATTTTGCTCGGTTTTGGGTCATCGTTTATCGGCCAATTTCTAAAAGAGTGGGACGATCTCATTCGTCAGCTTGGTGCGATTTTTATTATCTTTTTCGGATTGGTTGTGACGGGCATTTTACAGCCGAAATTTATGATGTCCGAAAAGCGGGTCGAATTTAAAAATCGTCCGGTCGGCTATGTTGGGTCGGCATTGATCGGCTTGGCATTTGGAGCGGGATGGACACCGTGTACCGGTCCTATTTTGCTTGCGGTTATTTATATGGCCGGCACGAATCCGGACTCTGCTATGCTCTATATGATGGCGTACACACTTGGTTTTGCCATTCCATTTTTTGTTCTGTCTTTTTTTATTGGACGGATGAAATGGATACGCACGCACAGTGCAAAGATTGTAAATATCGGCGGGTATGTTATGATAGGAATGGGTATTATCCTGTTTTTTGATTGGATGACAAAGATCATTATGATCCTGACACCATTGTTCGGCGGGTTTACCGGCTTTTAATTTGCCCTAAAGGAATGATCAATATGGATTGGATGGTTGCGGCATCATCCGTGGCAGCTGTTATGATGGGGATTGCCACTTTATTTGTCCGGATGAAAGCGGCTAAAAAACCAACTTCAACTAAAAAAATTATTATGCCGCCACTTTTTATGAGCACAGGTGCGTTCATGTTTTTATTCCCGATGTTTCGGGTAACCGGACTTGAATTGCTTGAAGCAGCGGCCGTAGGATGTCTTTTTTCACTCTTGCTTATTAAAACATCAAATTTTGAAATACGCGGTCATGACATTTATTTGAAACGATCAAAAGCGTTTCCGATCATTTTAATGACGCTGCTCGTCGTTCGAATCGTCGGAAAGCTTGTTTTATCGACTTCAATTGATGTAGGAGAACTCGGCGGCATGTTTTTTATTCTCGCCTTCGCGATGATCCTTCCATGGCGGGTGGTAATGTATAGAAAATATAAAGTATTAAAATGCCAGCTGCCAGAACGTTCTGTGGCCATGACAGAAAAAACAGCCTTTTAAGTGAAGGCTGTTTTTTCATGTTAAAATAAATGGCTGTATGGCGCGGCATCGATTTTCATTTCATCGAGTTTTTTTCGTAAGAATTTATGATCTCTTTTTGGTGTAGCCATAATATAGCCGCGGATAATTAAATCAAGGGAAATACGGCGGGCTTTTTCCTTCAAGGCAAGTTCGCCAATTTTGCCGGCGATTTTATGGCGGGCCACATCACGGAACAATTCCGGAACCGGGCTGACCAATTCTTCAAGCATATTTTTTTCTTCAGATCCCCACAATTTTCGTGTTTTGTCTACATAATATTCTTCCCAGTCCATGTCAGATCGGCCATCTTGTTTCGGCAGTTTTTTTAAAAACTTCCGAAACATGAAAAATCCGCCAATCGCAAACAAGCCTACGAGAATAAACGTCCAAGCGACGATAAAGTAAGAAAACCAGCCTTCAAGCATGCTGCAACCCCCGTTATGATATCTTCTTTGCTTTCATTATACCAAACAGAAGGCGTCTTGTTGATTCTTTTCAATATCCTATTCATCTGATATGATCGGAACATACATACGTGCAGGAGGGAATTGAAATGAAATTTATTCATACGGCTGACTGGCATCTTGGCAAGATGGTGCATGGCATTTCAATGATCGAGGATCAGCGCTTTATTTTGCAAGGGCTGATTCGATTAATTGAACGGGAGCAGCCGGATGCGCTTGTGATAGCGGGTGACTTGTATGATCGGTCGGTTCCGCCAGCTTCCGCGGTGAATTTGCTGAATGAAACGCTTTTTACAATTAATGTTGAAATGAATGTACCGATTGTCGCGATTTCCGGCAATCATGACAGCTCGGAACGGCTTGCGTTCGGCTCAACGTGGTTCCGGCAAAACCGTTTTTATCTTGCCGGAAAAATGGAAAAAGATATGTTTTGTCCAGTTATTGAAGGTGTTCATTTTCATTGTTTGCCGTACGCTGAACCTGGTGTTATCCGGCATTTATTTGACGATGATTCTGTTCATACCCACCACGATGCGATGAACGTGTTGACAGGCCGATTAAGTGAAAACATGGATTCGGACGGAATACATGTTGCGGTTGGCCATGCATTTGTAACTGGTGGCGAAACGAGTGATTCTGAACGCATTTTATCTGTTGGAGGAACAGGAAATGTTGGGGCCGAACTTTTTGCGCCATTTCAGTATACGGCACTCGGACACCTTCACAATCCGCAGGCGATTCATCATCCTTCCGTTAAATACGCGGGCTCGTTGCTCAAATATTCTTTTTCGGAAGCAGCGCATACAAAAAGTGTATCAATTGTGGAAATCGATGCACAAAAGCAGGTATCTGTCACAAAGGAAACGTTAAAACCAGTGCGTGAAATGAAAGTAATGGCTGGTTATTTTGATGAATTAATGGAGCAGGATGCCTCTGATGACTATATAAAAGTAATAATAAAAGGTGAAGGGGCGCTCATCGATCCAATGGCGAAGCTGAAATATAAATTTCCACATATTCTTCACCTTGAAAAAATGTCTGCTGCTCCCACTGCCTTTGAATCTGCTGCTTCAACGAAAAAAAAGCAAAATGAGCTGGAACTCTTTCAGGAATTTTATCACGCAATGACAGGACTCCCTTTTTCAGAAGAAAAAAGGGCTTATATGACAACCGTTCTGGAAGAAGCAAAAAAGGAGGATAGCCGCTTATGAAGCCGGTCACGCTAACAATGACAGCATTTGGTCCGTACGCAGGCCGTCAGGTCATTGATTTTTCAGAGCTTGAAAATCGAAAAATGTTTGTCATTTCCGGCAAAACAGGATCAGGTAAAACAACGATTTTCGATGCGATTAGTTTCGCCATGTATGGGAAACCGAGCGGAGACCACCGGAGTGCTTCAGAAATGAGAAGCCAGTTTGCTGATCCAAAACAAATGACGGAAGTCGCCCTCCTGTTCCAATTAAAAGGACGGACATTTTTTATTAAGCGGACGCCGCAGCAGGAAAAGCCCAAATCACGGGGCGGCGGTATGACGACGGCAGGTGCAGCGGCTGAACTGTATGAAAAAAAAGCGGATGGCAGTGAGGAGCTCCTAGCGGCAAACGTCCGGGATACAGATGAAAAAATGAACGAATTAATTGGTCTAGAAGCGAATCAATTCAGGCAAATTCTTATGATCCCACAAGGAGAATTTCAAAAACTGTTAATGGCCGGAAGCCAGGAAAAAGAAAAGATTTTGCAAAAGCTTTTTCAAACGTCTTTTTATAAACGTGTGGAAGATGTGTTAAAAGAAAAATCTGATGCGCTTAAAAAAGAAGCTGGAAAAGCGGCGGATCAGCAAATCGCTCTTTTAAAAAACCTGCCGGCCTATTCACTCGATATGCGTAATTTGCTTGAGCAGGAAACCATTCAAAAAGACGCTATCTTTACGCAGCTCGACATTGATTTAACTGAGATGAACAAGCAATATGAATTGCTGCAGAAACATGTGAAAGATGTGAGCAGCCACCGGGATTTTTTACTAGGGGAACGGGAACGGGGACTGTCTCGAAATGCACAGTTTGACCGGTTGGAGACGGCTCTTCAAGAAAAAGAACAGCTTGATGAAAAAAAAGAAGCTATAAAAACAAGCCAATCTCAAATTGACCGGGCAGAACGGGCGGAAAAGCTCCTTTCATACGAAATGGTTGAACAAAAAGCACGTCAAGCGGCTGAGGCGGCTATCAAACGCCGAAATGAAGCAGCAATAGCGATGCAAGAAGCAAATCGTTTATTTGAACAGGCGAGTGAGCGATTAAAAAAAGAGCAAGACCTGCAGCCAGCTCGTGATGAATCAGCGAAACAGCTGCAAAAGCTTCAGTCCATTAAAGATGCCGTTTATGCATATCGAAGTGCAGCAGATGATGCAAAAAAAGCGGAAGAGCGCCTGGAAAACATAAAACAAGCCGTCCTTCATGTGATGAAAAAGGATCAAGACATATCCGGCACTGAACAGGAAGTGGAGCAGTCGCTTCATGCTTTGCAGTCTTCGAAAGAAACATATTTAGAAACGGGACACTTAATCGAAAAACTAAGGGCGCTGCTTGATCAATTTCACGAACTGACAGTTGCTCAAAACGTGCTGAGAGAACAAGAGAATCTGGAAGAAGCGGCACGGCAGCAGGCTGAAAAAACAGCTGCGAGTGCTGCTGCCTCACTGGAAGAATTACGACATATCCGAATCGAATGGAATAAAGGGCAGTCGGCAATGCTTGCCCGGCAGTTGAAAGAGGGAGAGGCTTGTTCAGTATGTGGAGCTGTCCACCACCCAAATCCGGCCAAAGCAAATATTTCTCAATTGTCGGAACAGGAGCTTGAAGAAGCGGAAAAACAAGCTGAACGCCATAACCAAGAAAATCGCAATGCAGAACAAAAGTGGACAGAAGCCCGCTATTCACTGAAAAGTGCGCGGGACAATGTAGAGAAATTAGAAAAGAAGCTGCCTGCGGATTTTCAGGTGGAAAAGGCAGCTGCCCATTTAAAGCAAGCGGAAAAAAGTCGCAAGCAGGCAGAGCAGGATATGATCAAAAAAGAAAAGCTGGAAAAGCAGCTTCTTAACGTCAAACAGCAAAAAAAACAGCTCACTGCACAACTGGAACAAAATAGAATCGAAGAAATGAATGCAAATTCGGCCTTTATTCAATCGAAAAGTACCCTGCAGCAGCTTGAACAAGCCATCCCGGAACCGATGCGGAACAGTGACTATTTTACAAAAGAGCTTGACCGGCTGGGGAAAGAAACAACCGGTCTTCAAAACCAATATGAACAAGCTATGGAAGCCGTTCAAAAAGCAAATATAGCACGGCAGACGGCGGAGTCCGTTTTCAATGAGCGTATGCAGGCAGTACAAAATGCGAAGTCTATGCTGCATGAAGCGAAGTCTGCTTTTCTTCAAAAGTGCGAAGAAGCCGGTTTTGGATCGCTTGATCGTTATAAAGAAGCGACGCAGCTGATTGAGTCGCTTGCCGAAATGAAAGACGTGGTTCAGCAATATGAACAGAAGCAGCGCGATCTTCTTTTATTGATAACAGAACTTAAAACGGCTCTTGATGGATGTATCCGGACAGACATTGTAAAGCTGGAAGAAGAAATTTATACCTTAAATGAAGAGCTTGCCCGCTGGACGGATCAAGCCGCTTCAATTACGGCACAAATAAAAGAATCCATTCGTATTCGTGGATCGGTTGAAGAAATAGCCGGTCAAATGGCGCGGGCTGAAGAAGCATACCGCCTTGCGGGTCATTTATACGAAGTCGCACACGGGAAAAATGAACTGAAGGTGACATTTGAACGCTATGTGCTCGCCTCTTTTCTCGAAGATATTCTTGCTGCCGCCAATACACGGTTAACGGTGATGACGAATGGGCGGTTTTTACTAGAGCGTTTAACAGAACGGTCGAAAGGAAATGCGCAAAGCGGCCTGGACTTGCTTGTTTTTGATCAATACACGGGCGCTAACCGCCATGTAAAAACATTGTCCGGGGGAGAAAGCTTTAAAGCTGCCCTGGCGTTGGCACTTGGATTAGCTGAAGTGGTTCAAAATTATGCAGGTGGTGTATCGCTTGAGACGATGTTTGTGGATGAAGGGTTTGGTACGCTTGACCCCGAATCGCTTGATCAGGCGATTGAAACATTAATGGATATTCAGGCAGATGGCCGTCTCGTCGGTATTATTTCTCACGTGCCGGAATTAAAAGAAAGAATCGATGCGCGGCTTGAAGTAGGACAGTCCAACACTGGGAGCAAAGCGAAATTTGTTTTCACAGGAGAAGGATAAAAAACGTTCATAAAGTATTCATGATAACCAAAAGAAGAATGTTGAGAAATGAGCCGGTTTCCTCTACCATAAAGATATAAAAGCGGTTTGGAGGGATTTTTTTGATATCATTTCGATCTATTTTTATCGCAGCGGCGATCCTGATTATGTTATCTGCATGCAGCAATAGAGATTTTCAAGGTAATATGGATGTAGAAGTCCAAAACTTTACAAATGTGAACCAAAACGGTGAAGAGGTCAGCTTAGCCGATCTGGAAGGAAAGGTATGGCTGGCGAACTTTATATTTACAAGCTGCACAACGGTTTGTCCGCCGATGACACGGAACATGAGCGACGTGCAGGATATGCTGAATGAAGAAGGGGTAGAAAATTACGAAATTGTTTCATTTAGTATAGATCCGGCACGTGATACACCGGAAGCATTGAAAGAATATATTTCCCACTATGAAGCGGATGAATCCAACTGGCAGCTATTAACAGGCTATACAGAAGAGGAGATCGGCACGTTCGCGGAGAAAAGCTTTCAAGCGGTCGCAATTCCAGACCCGAATTCGGATCAATTTGTGCATGGAACAAGCTTTTATTTAGTCGATCAAGAAGGGAAAGTCGTTAAAAGCTATCAGGGAAATAAACAGGGAAGCGAAGAAGTTCCATTTGATGAAATTGTTCAAGATGTAAAGCAATTATCAGCGCAGTAACATAAAGGCGGCTCCAGATGAAAATCTGGAGTTTTTTTCATAAAACAAGTCTTGACTTTTCTGTAATTAACAAAAAATTAATATAAATTCTGTTGCAGGATAATGGATTAATGTGTAAAATGAATATGTAGACAATTATCTGAATAATCTAAATAAGGGGTGAATAAATATGAACTATGGAATGTACAAATTCGGCTCAACAAGCAGCGTCAAATGTGAGTGTGGATGGGAAGGGCAGCGGGCGGAACTCCGAAGTGCCATGGTTGTGCTCGAACAGACAAAGTGTGGATCCATTTTTGATGCGGAAGATGTCTATATTTGCCCGAAATGCAGTTCGAGAAAATACTAATCCCTCATTCTTAAGTCAAAAATCCTTCTATTTTGAGTCTATCTTTCGAGAAGTTCCTTCACCGATAAAAGTCAAATGCTGCATCAATAAGCGGGTTCCGTTCAAAGGAGCCCGCTTTTCCTGATTTTTTTTACAAGTGATCAATCGGCGATTATAATAAACGTAACCTATTGCACCGGAGGAACGATATGTCGAACGATAAATCACATTATTTTGCCCATGAATATGAATCAATCGAAATGCTGGCGGACCGAATTAGCGAGGCGCTTCTTTGCCCGATTACAATTGAAGATGCCAATCACCAAATTATCGCCTACAGCCGTCATGAGGGAGAAATTGATCCGGTTCGGATTGCGACGATCATGAGACGGAGAGTGCCGGAGCACGTGATTAACAGCTTATGGAAAAGCGGCGCTATTCCAACACTTTTTGAAACAGAAGAGCCCGTTATCATTCCGGCGATTGATCAAGTGTCTCTCGGTGAGCGCGTCGCCATCTCTGTCCGAAAACAAGATAAAGTGATCGGTTTTATTTGGGCGCAGTCTGGTGCGCATTTTTCAGGTGAACAGATGACGATTTTAAAAGAAGCAGCAAAAGCAGTGAAAAATCAGCTGCTGCAGCATGAAAAGCGAAAACGCGCCGCCGAGGAAAGCCATCAGGAATTTTTCTGGAAACTATTAACTGGTCATTTTACAACCCGTAATGAAGTAGAGCAAGCGAATAAAACGTATGGCCTGTCGTTAACCGGAAGCTTGTTAGTGATTCTTTTTGATTTTGGCCGTCCGATTGACCGGACGCTTGAACGGCAAATTGATTATTTGGCTGAAACGCTTCAACAGCTGTCATGCATTGCCCGGACATATGATGGTGAGCAGCTCGTTATGCTGATCCGCTTTAAAGAAACGGACGACTTGGACGCAGTCAGCAGCTACATTGACGATTTTATTGCCAAATCAGCAGAACGACTCGGCATTTCACCGGCGGGCGCCGCTGGTACAGCCGTTCAAAATCCGCTGCATGTGCAGGACAGCTATCAGGAAACGCTTCGTGTTTTTAGAATGAAGCAGCTTTTTTCCACGATCATACTGCCTCATTGCTTTGACAAACTGGGCATCTTCCAATCGATCGAACAATTCCGTGCCATCCGTTTAGGCAAAAGAAACGCCGTTATTGACGCACTTAATGCGTACGACGAGACGCATAATGCAAACATGCTTGAGTCGATTTATACATTTCTGGCTCATGACGGTAATGTAAACGATGCGGCCCGGGTCATGCATGTACATCCGAATACACTCGCTTATCGGCTCAAGCGAATTAGCGAAATTACCGGTTTTAACAGCAAAGACATGAACGAAAAAACAATTTTGTATATCGATTTATTGATCCGGCATATGGACCATTCTTTATTATAATCGAACGTATTTAGGTGGGTGAATTGGTTAGATCAGACTGAATGGAGTCTGGTGTACCAATGACAATTTTCGGTGACTTATCTGGGTCCAGCCATTTCATTAAAACGATTAAATGAGATTCGCTCAGTGCGAGGCAGCCGGCCGTCGGTGTAGATCCTGTACGCCAGCGGTGAAGAAAAATGGCGCTGCCCGCATTTTTTACAATCGGGTTTTCGTTGTAGCGGATGACAATGGCATGCTTATACAATTCATGATTAAGGCGTTCGAACGATTTCCAGCGTGATGAAGGATTGCCGCGGTAATAAATCCATTTGTTGTAATCAACGGAATTTGGATCATCGACCCAATAATGAAACCGGTTTGTGACCGTATAGCTCGTGCGGACACCAGCCGGTTTTTTTTCGTAGCCAAACATTCGGCCAATTTCGTACATGCCTGTGGGCGTCGCGCCGTCGCCTTCTTTTTTGTTAAATGAAAGCCCGCTTTTGCCGGTTACAGCAGGAGAAACACGTTTTAGCTGCCAGCTGCTTCCATTTTTTTCGTAAAGCCGGATTGTTGCTTTGACTGATTTTGTGCTTCCTTCTGCAAGGATTACTTGTTTACTGTCTTTTACATGTAAGAGAGCTGCTGCATATGGATCCGCTGCTGCTTGTGAAGGTGCCGGAATGAGTACGGCTGCCAGAAGAATACATAAACTTACTGCAAGTGCTTTACGCAAATGAATAATCTCCTTTTCTATAAAATAAAAAAGCAGACGGACCATTCCGTCTGCTCCTTCGTTTATTTTAACCCAGTATTGGCTTTCACCGTTACCTCTGCATACTTGCGTTCATCTGCTTTTGCAGAAACGATAGATCCGACGTATCCTGCAATGAAGCCGGCTGGTACGGAAATGATTGCTGGATTTGTTAATGGGAATAGAGCTGTTCCTGTTAAAATTGCAGTGCCTTCAGGGCTCCAAATATTCGGGCTCAATGCAACGAGAACAAGAGCGGTGACAAGGCCTGTCACCATCGCAGCAAGTGCGCCGGTTGTATTAAAGCGCTTCCAGTAAATCGTGTAAATGATGACGGGCAAGTTGGCGCTTGCTGCGATACAAAATGCAAGCGATACGAGAAAGGCAACATTCATCGACTGTGCACCTAGAGCCAAAATGATTGAGATGACAGATACACCAATGGAAGCGAAGCGGGCTGCTTTCATTTGTTCCTTTTCTGTTACATTTCCTTTTTTAATAATTTGTCCATAAATATCATGGGCAAAAGCGGATGCACCCGATAAGACGAGACCGGCTACGACAGCTAAAATGGTGGCAAAGGCAACAGCGGATACAAATGACATTAGCAAGTCACCGCCAAGTGCTTGAGCGAGAAGCGGGGCAGCCATGTTCCCGGCTGCGTTCGCAGCGACAATGTCTTCTGACCCGACAAAAGCAGCGGCACCAAAGCCAAGGAAAATCGTTAAAATATAAAAGACCCCGACAATCCAGGTCGCATAAACAACAGAACTGCGAGCTGTTTTCGCATCTTTTACGGTAAAGAAGCGCATAAGAATGTGAGGAAGACCGGCTGTTCCGAATACAAGAGCGATCATCATCGACATCGTATCAATGCCATTTGTATATTTTACGCCAGGATTTAAATACGCATCGCCAGCAGGTGTAACAGATTTCATATCGCTGAACATTTTTAAAATATTAAAATCAAATTTCATTAAAACAAGGAATGAAATAATAATCGTTCCAATCATTAATAGAACAGCTTTAATAATTTGTACCCAGCTGGTGGCAGCCATCCCGCCCCACAAAACATAGGTAGTCATCATAATTCCTACAAGTAAAACGGCGATCCAGTAATCAATGCCGAGCAGCAGTTGAATTAATGCACCGGCCCCAACAAGCTGGGCGATCATGTAAAATAAAACGATTGTTAATGTGCTGACGGCGGCGGTTCCACGAATTTTTTGCTGATTAAAACGTGCGGTAATCATGTCAGCAAGCGTATACTTCCCTAAGTTGCGGAGCGGTTCAGCGACAATATACAACACGACAAGGTAGGCAACGAGATAGCCAATGCTGTAGAAAAACCCATCAAATCCGTTTAGCGCGATGGCACCCGCAATTCCAAGGAAAGAAGCAGCGGACAAATAGTCACCCGCAATAGCGATCCCGTTTTGCCAACCGGTCAGTCCGCCGCCAGCAGTATAAAATTCGCTGGCTGAGTTTGTCCGCTTTGAAGCAAGATATGTAACAAAAAGTGTTAATCCCACAATCGCGACGAAGAAAAAGAGTCCAAGAACGCTCATAGACGATCACCTTCCGATTTGTTATGTTTAGTCAAAACTTGATCTGCTTCTGCATCAAATTGATTTGCTTTTTTGACGTACATCATGCAAAGGGTCCACGTCATAATAAACTGTGCCAGGGCAAATATCCATACTAATGAGATGTCGCCAATAACAGGCTTGTTTAAAACAGTGGAAAATGAAGTTAAGAGCGGCAGTGTAAAATAAAACAATAAGAAAAAGACAGTAACAGGAAGCAAAAACTTGTTTTTCTTTCTGACCAGTGACTTAAAATCTGGACTGGCTGCAATCGTTTCATAATCATGATTCCGCTGCGGCTGTACAACATGCTCGACTTTCTGCTCCATAATAGACCTCCCCTAGGCCGTAATCAATTCTGTAATCGCTTTCAATTAAGAATTGTATCTCTATTCTAAAAAAACAAGCGCAGATTAGCAACTGTTTTCGACAAAAAAGTGAACTTTTTAAGAAAAAAAGACTAATCGGTCAGAAATATAGTCTTTCATTTTCTTTCCATTCTTTTTCGTGTACAATCAGAAAAAAGACAGTAAATGGAGCGGATCGACATGACAGAAATAAAATCGGTTGGAGTGGCTGTATCAAATGTAACAGGTGCGAGACTCCGGATTATTCACGCTATCCTCTATTCAATTCAAGCAAAAGAATTGCTTGCATTGAAAGCGAAAAGCCGTTTTTCAAAAGAAGAGGCTGTCCCTTACTTTAAAGCAATTGCGGATGAAATGAAAAAGCGCAATAACGTTTCGGATCAAGTGCTGCAGCTTGATGTATTCATGGCTTTGTCTAAATTGTTGAAATTGCCGGCCTCGCGCTTAAATGAAAAAGAAAAAGTGACGGCACGTGCGGCAGAGATTGACAATAAGTGGTTTGAAAAAAAAGCGAAAAAGGATAAATCAATTGAAGAACAATTTGAAGCGTCTCTTCTGTCAAATAAATTGGAGTTTATGCTTCATTATGAATATGTAAAGCTGCTGGAACGGTTTTTAAAAAATGAAAAAGCGGATGAGGAAAAAGAACCGTTGCAAGAAAACATTCGGCGCTATTGGGAACAGCTTCCAGATTATAAAAAAGTGCAAATTTTTGAACACTTGAAAATAAGCCGCGATGCCTCATTTGACACTATCATTGCAGACATAGGTACAGCTTCACTTCTCTTTGAAATGGGCACTCGGTCAGGCCTCGCCATGTATGGCGCTATTTTGCCGCCTATTCAAAAAGATGTGCCGCCGGGCTTGCCGAAGGAATTATGGATTCTTCACCCCGATGCTTTATTTACAGCAGATGCGGCGATTAAAACGTTATTGTCGGGAAGCTGGTCGCTGCCAGCAGCTATGATGGTTTTGTATATGCCGGATGAAAGTGCTCAAGCTGTTGATGAATCGGTTTTGTCATCTGAATGGATGACGAGAGAATCTGCTTACCTGCTGCTGCTTAGACAAATAAATGAACTGAAAATGGACCAGCAAAAAGAAGAAACAAACATTCTTCAAATTAAGCAAGAGCTTGCTTTAGCGGAAAGTGCGGAAGAACGTGCGCAAGTTGTTTATCATAATTTGCGTGAGCGTCTGATTGTGCTGTTAAAAACAGACGGTGCGCGTCCGTTTCTCGGAGATGTCAGTGTGTCAAATACACGATTAAGAGAAAAATTAACACGGGTGACGACCAAAATGGAAACAAACAAGTTAAAAAAGGGCGTCTTAAAAGCGACCGGGGCGTGGCTGTCAAATACGTACTTCCAAACGGAAAAAAATACATTGGAGAAAAAACTTCAAGCATCGTATGAAAAAATGGCAGATGAAGTAATGGAAAAGTATCCGTATTATGAAGCCGATTTAATTGCGGAGTTAACGGCCGCACGTACAACCGTAAACGGATGGCAGTTTGAAAGCGGCCGGCTCAGAAAAAAAGAAGCAGAAGCATCAAAATCTTTAGCCGAAATGAAAAGCGAAGAGCTGAAACTGCGCGAGAAAGCGGCGGAATCCGCTTCCAAAACGCAGGGTTTAAAACAGCTGGGCGCTGAAGAAGTACTTGCCGAGAGTCCTATCGCTTGATAGGACTCTTTACTTTTGATACGTTATTAAAGGTGTCTCAAAAAGAAACGCGACATTATAACTATTTTATTTTGCAATGGATGCATAATATGGAAGGGGAAATGTATGAAAAAAATATCAACCGTTTTTTGGTGGACCGCGGCATTAGTCCTGGCTGCCACAGTGTTTGGAGCGGCTGCTCCTGAATCATTCGGTGCAATGACGGCGAATGTGCAAGGATTTATTACGTCCGCATTTGGGTGGTACTATTTGATTTTAGTATCTGTTGTTGTTTTATTCTGTCTTGTACTTGTATTTAGTCCAATCGGTCAAATTCGACTAGGACAGCCGGGTGAAAAGCCAGAATACTCGACTGCCACATGGTTTGCGATGCTGTTTAGCGCTGGGATGGGAATTGGTCTCGTCTTTTGGGGTGCAGCTGAACCGCTTAGCCATTACGCGATTTCAAGTCCGCTTTCAGAACCGGGAACAGATGCGGCGCTTCGGGAATCATTGAGATATTCGTTTTTCCATTGGGGTCTCCATGCATGGGCCATTTATGCAGTCGTTGCATTAGCGCTTGCATATTCCCAGTTTAGAAAAGGAGAACCGGGACTAATCAGTCGAACATTGAAGCCGGTACTCGGAAAGTATGCTGAAGGATGGATTGGAACAGTCATTGATGTGATTGCTGTTTTTGCCACTGTTGTTGGGGTTGCCACAACGCTTGGCTTTGGCGCCGCACAAATTAATGGCGGTCTTTCGTATTTGTTCGGGGTACCTGTTTCATTTACAGTACAGCTTATAATTATTGCGGTTGTAACTGTTTTGTTCATCATGTCCTCCCTGTCCGGACTGGGTAAAGGGATTAAGATTTTAAGCAACGCAAACATGGTCCTAGCGATTGCATTGCTTGTTTTAATGCTGATTCTTGGACCAACCATGTTTATTTTAAATATGTTTACAGATACAATCGGTTCATATTTGCAAAACATTATGCGGATGAGTTTTCAAATTGCGCCGCTTAATGAAGAGCACAACAGCTGGATTAACGGCTGGACGATTTTCTACTGGGCATGGTGGATTTCCTGGGCGCCATTTGTCGGCGTATTTATCGCCCGGGTATCCCGCGGACGGACCGTACGGGAATTTTTAATTGGTGTCCTGCTTATGCCTTCATTGGTGAGCTTTTTCTGGTTTGCAGTGTTTGGTGCATCCGCCATGAATCTTCAAATGGAAGGTGCAGCAGACTTAACACAATATGCGACAGAAGAAGTATTGTTCGCTGTATTTGATGAGCTGCCACTGTCGCAATTACTATCCGTGGTTGCCATTTTGCTTGTTTCTACTTTCTTTATTACATCAGCGGACTCTGCTACGTTTGTGCTCGGCATGCAAACAACGTATGGATCGTTGACACCGCCAAACAATGTAAAAGTCACATGGGGCATTTTCCAGTCGCTTATTGCGGTTGTGCTTTTATACAGTGGTGGACTGCAGGCGCTTCAAAACGCAGCCATTGCTGCAGCGTTTCCATTTTCGGTTATCATGATTTTAATGATGGTTTCTCTTTATAAGGCATTTGCACTAGAACGAAAAGAAATGCGCAAAAAAGATGGGCGGAGACCGCTCACATAATGATCATAAATCCCTCATCGTTTCCCGGTGGGGGATTTATTTTGCTTGAAGTTTTGTTCGGTGTTTTCTATGATGGGTTAAGCACGAGCATTAAAGGAGTTAAAAATATCATGGCAAAAAAAAGAAGAAAACTGAAAAAACGGGCATACGGCTGTCTGGCGGTTCCATTTTTATTTGCAGCCGTTCTTTTGCTGGCCGTTTTTTCAATGACGGACAAAACGCCAAAATTTCTGCAGTCTAAATCGATTCCTGAAGAATATATTCCCATTTATAAAGCTGCAGCAGCAGAATACGGAATTCAATGGGAGCTTCTGGCGGCGCATCACAGGGTAGAAACAAAATTCTCCACGATGGACCCGATGATTTCTCCAGTTGGTGCAGAAGGGCCGATGCAGTTTATGCCATGCACATTTGTTGGATGGGAACACCCGACCTGCCGCGGTCTCGGTGAAGGTAATATTCCTGAAGCGGAAAAAACAGATCCAAACGTTATCGCAAAATACGGAGGATACGGTGTAGATGGGAACAAAGACGGCAAATCAGACCCATTTAATGCAGAAGATGCCATTTACAGTGCAGCTCATTATTTAAGCGAAAATGGCGCAGCGGACGGCGACGTTGAACGGGCGATTTTTGCGTATAACAAAAGCGATCAATATGTGGCTGATATCTTATATTATGTAGACGAGTACACGAAACAGGAACAATAAAAATCCGCCGGAAACCCGGCGGATTTTATTGTTCTTTTTTATTATAGTAGTCGGTATCTTATAAAAACCTTCTGCTGAAAAATAATATCGTCCTCTAAGACCGATCGATAACTATTTTTCTTTTTGGGCGAATGGGCCCCGTAAGAGTCTCTTGTCCGCTTTACGGAGACTCTTTTCTTTTTTGAATCAAGGGTATTGGTAAGTCCAAGGAATTCGCCTCTATGGAGCCCTGTGTACGCCAGGAGAAGGATTAAACTGTAGTTGGCTAATGGTTTCAAATTCTTTTGCTCCGGTGATAAATAGGCGTAATTCTGAGGGCATGAGCTAGTTTTCGTTCACACCATCCTCATATTTAGGAGTAGAAATTTTTTGAAATCTGTTCCAATGATAGACAAAAGCTTGAGCCTGCCATTTCTGTTGCTCATTCAACTGGTTGTTAAGGAGAATATACGAAACTGGACCGATCCTAAGACATGCACTGCTACCTGGATGATCTTTCACTTTAATAAGAAATAGTAGCAGCTATAAGGCTTGAAGGTTAAATAAAAACTGGGGAAGGACTAAGCAGAATGGGCACGATTATCATCTGGCGAGTGAGAGCTCTACCTTGACAGGGTAGAGGTCGCTGGTTCGAACCCAGTAGGAATCATTGGGTGTTAAAACCCTTCGAGAGAGCGTCAGGAACACGGTTTCTCTACAAAAGATCACTACTTCGGAGGTGGTCTTTTTTTTGTAGTTTTTTAACCGTGGTATCCGTTTGGCAACAATTAATATGGTGATGAAGAACCAAAAATCGTTTGATCCAAGCGGTCAGATGCATCCTGCTGCATGTTAGGCAAAACATGCGAGTAGGTATCCAATGTAATTTTTACGCTGCTATGACCTAACCGCTCGGATATTAATTTAATGTTTTCTCCTTGCTGTAACATAAGACTGGCGTGAGTATGTCGTAAGTCATGAAAGCGGATTTTAGGAAGATTCGTCTTTTCAAGCAAGTTGTAAAATGATCGAAGCAGATTTCTTGGATTAATTGGATTCCCATTCGGCGAACAAACGACAAGATCATGGTCTGCATAAGCCGAACCAAGTTTAAGTTTAGTAGTCGCAAACTGCTTTTTTTGCTGTTTGAGAACTGAAAGGGTGATCGTGTCTAAGCTATTGAACGGTTACCGGCTTTACTCTTTGCGCCTTTTTTTAATACTTTTCCATCATGTGTGAGAGTTTGTCTTATGAAAAGACATTCATTTTCAAAGTCTATATCTTTCCAGCGTAACCCTAAGATTTCTCCTTGTCTCATGCCTGTTGTTATTGCAAGCAGATAAGCAATGTGATAAGAACTGGGAGCGGAATGTTTAAGAAATGAAGATACCTGACAAATGCTCCAGATAGCATTAGTTTCTTTCACAGACACCTTAGGCTTTTCAGTAGCTGAAGCGGGATTTTTCTTAATAAGCTCCATTTTGACAGCTGCATTGAGAGAAGCATTCACCACATTGAAGATTCGTTTAACCGTCCATTCTGACAACCCTTTATTTCTTAATTCCCCCACAAAACTTTGAATGTGCATGGGTGTCATTGAAGCGAGCGGTAACGATCCTAAAGAAGAAGCGATATGATTATTCAAATATGATTGATATGCTTTTATAGTTTGAATACTCATTTCATGCCCCTTGACACTGAGCCAGAAGTGCATGTAATCGCCGTAAGTTTGCTTAGATGGTTCAACTGCTTCTTCAATTCTTCTGCGAATGGAAGGGAAGGATTTATAGTAAACCTTGCAGGTTTTGCTGCTAACTCAAACATTTCTTCTAATGATTGTGTTTTTAAAGGCTTTTCTCTAATATTTTCTTGTTGTAGTGCTTTCGTTACTACTAAGTCAAATTCGTTTACAATTTCGGCAGGGCAGCCATTTACGTGAATGAAATGCAGCATCAAATCCTCCCACTGTTCCTTTGTCGATACTGATTTAGTTCACACAATATGTTGGAATGAGTGACACTTCCAACAAATGAGTTGAATACCGATTAAATGACATACCTTATTGTCAAAATCGTATTCTTCTATTTCGTGCAAGTGAAGGCGTTTCATCTCACTTTCATGTTTAGGTGTCCAGCTACAAATGGAACATTTTTTCCCATGCTGCTCCAATACAAAAGGGCGCAGTTTCTTTCGCCAGAGATGATCGCTAACAGTTTTTCTAACTGTGTATCCGTGAAAGAGTGGAGGTTTAGCGGAGGGGAGAAGTTTAAAGTCCGTTATGTCTAATTCCTCTAATTTCTTCTTTCTAATTGTTTTAGCTTCTTTTCTTGTTTCCATAAAGATCACCTGCCTTGTTATTATGCTTTCTTGTTAAACGGATAAGGAAAAATATATCTTGATGGTGATAAAATAGTTTAAATACATAGTCTAGCTATACAGGAAAAGGAAGGAGAGAAATGTTCATGTTAAACGAAGTTGGTAACAGCCTGCTGGCTTATTCAGATTTGTTTTTAGTTCATTGTCCTAAGTGTAACAGTTGTTCAAAAATTTTCACCCCCATTAACGCATTAGGTCGAGGTGAAGCGAGAGTTCTAGGACATGAATCAAAACGATTTCTATGTGAGAAATGTGGCTTTGTAAAGGATATTCATCCAAAAAGACAGTGGGATGGCTTATGGTCATTTAATTTTGAACTGTTTGATGAGAAACAAGGTGTGGATTGGTACTTTGGTTTTCCATTGTATTTACAAACCCAATGTTGTGGGCATACAATTTGGTTTTTTAACTTTGAGCACCTTACCGATATAGAAGAATATATTCAAAAAAATATCAGACCAGCTCAATTATATTATCTTAGTATCGAGAGCAGATTACCAAAATGGATGAAACTATCGAAGAATCGAAAGGAAATACTAAAAGCAATTGACAGATTGAAACAAAGGACATAAAAATCAAAAAGTATTTCTTGTTCCGCTCCTATGATAAAACCAAAGTTAAATCTAGCCATCACTATAGATTATATTGGAATTACAGCCGAAGAAATTGAGAAGGACTTTGACACGTTTAAATTATGACAAGTCGTTCAGTAAAACTTGAATGTGAAGGAGCTTGAAGAGAATGGGATGCTCTTGTGAACAAAAAACACCTTATAAGTTGATAATTGAAGGAGATATGGGTGGTGATCCTATATGGTGTAGCCATTGTGGCAGTAACCTTGATATAGATGAAATTTCAATTTCGGAGAGATTAAAAGAAGAACTTTGGGCTTGGATGACAAGATATGGAGAATGGATTGATTGGGATAAAGACAAGCTGCTGCCCAACGGAATCGAACTTGAAGTAGAGCATAATAGACAGGGAATGGAACTAACTGAAAAAGCAAAGAAGGAACTAGAAGGAAAGCACAAAATAAAATTTTCTCCTTCTACATCAGCAAGAAGCTATGCAAACAGGAAGTAGGGTGTTTGACAAGATGAAAATATCTAAGCTTAGGAAGAGAATTAGTAACGAAAATTCTTGTTTTTAACACGTCAACTAATGGCGTGTTTTTTGATAAGGCTCTGTTAAAGTTGGCTGTTGATATTTGAAGGTTTCCAAACCATTAAGCATTAGTTGACCGCTACTGTTGAGTAAAAGGTTTTTTCGGTAACTACAAATAAAAAAGCCTTGTGGTTGTTACTTTCCACAAGGAGATTTTCTTTAGTAAAGGGTAGGGGTAGGATAGCAGACAAGAGTATCAACTAACCTTGGGTCAATACCGTAAAATAACCAGAATACACCATTCCATCTATATCCAGAAACTTCACCATACTCAACGCGAGTTGGATAAAACCAGAAACTTTCCCCATTTCTAAGCCAAATATAAGTGTTTTGAAATACACAGTCTATCATATAAGATCCGGAAACAGGCTTTGTTGGAATGAATGGTGGAGGAGGAGATTGTGGCGGCATACGATTTCACTCCTTTATTAGATAAGTACTCACATAATATGATGAAACAAACAAAAGTGATCTAGGACAATTATGAAGAATTGTTACTCAGCAGTTCGTCCATATAGCGTCCCATAAACCAATACGGATTTTATCAACATTAGACTTTAACAGAGCCAAAAAATAAAAGAGACCGATTGCATTTTTTATGGATCATCAGGGGGCGCAGACTAATTTGTGCCCCCTGTTTAATGAATGTTTTTTAATCTTGTTGAAAATTTTTACAATAAAACAGGAATCGGAATGAAGCAACATGAGGGATTCATAAAATCCAGCCAGAAGCCGATAAAAGGATTGTATAGTTAAGGAAATTTTATTATCCTAAAGACGTGAAGAAAGTGGGGTGCTTAATAATGGCGGATATTTTAGATAAGGTGAATACCTACCAACTACTAAATAAAATCGATGAAAACATCTTTATCACGAATGCAGACCAACAGATTATTTGGATCAATGAAAGGGCAAAAGAGTTGCTATTGAAGGTTGGCCCTTTTGTTAAGATGCCGAATCCTAATGACTTCATCGGGATGAATATTTCCCGTTTCCATGGAGAAAAACAGATGAAAATCTTAAGAGAAGGACCGTTTCCACATGTCGCCAGAATCACGCTATTTAAAAGGTTTGCGGCAAGTATTATGGTTGACGAGATAAAAGAGGAAACAGGAAGACGATGCGGGTTCATCCTTACGTGGAAAGATGTTACAGAATATGAAGATATCATTAAAGAAGGAAAGGAATTATTGCAAGAAATTGATGCACCTATCCTCAATACGATTATTGATTCCGTTAATCTTGTGCCCGTAACCGGAAGATTAACAGCAGAAAGGCTGGAAACCATGCAAATAAAAAGTTTGACCTATTGTTCAGAACACCGCACAACGACAATGATTTTCGACTTTACATCGTTTCAGTACTCTTTAGAGCCTTTTGAAGTGGTTGGGCTGCGCAATCTGGTGAATGCATTAGGATTAATGGGGGTCCAGGTTTTCTTTGTTGGAATTGGAGCGAAGATGGCGCAGTCTATCGTTCAAAAACAAATAAGCTTTGATGTCCCCACCTTTCAATCCTTTAAACAGGGGCTGCAGCATATTATGAAGCAGAAGGGATATAAGTTGGTGAAAGAAAAGTAGGTATTTTGGCAGCGTTTATATATTTTCTAAACAGGAAAGACCACTGCAGGCGTGGGAGTGTCAAGGGGTCTGCTGCGTTCATACAAAAACATCCTTTCATGTTTGAATGAACTTATTGTATAGTGTTTCTATATACAAAAATGAAAAAACCAGCATTTTTAAATAAGGATCTGTTAAAGTTTGCTGTTGGTATTTAATGTTTTTTAAAATATTGAGTAACAGTTGACTAATATTATTTATTAAATTCTTTTAACTTATCAAATAATCACCAACAAGTAAGACTGCTATGATAACTGAAACAAATAATGAAAAAAAAGATAATGTTATTCTCGCTCTTTTTGAAATTTCTTTAAATCTTACATTATAAGCATCACGGAACAAAATAAGCGCAGTAAGCCCTAAAACTCCAATGATAATAGATTTTGTAAGTTCTTCACCGCTTAGTTCACTGAAAGACCGATTCGTATTTTGGTTTAGATTAATAATCACACAAAGTCCAAAAACAAATTGAATAATAAACGCGTATAAAAAAACATTAGTTTATCCATACTTTTATAACCTCTTTCTATTTAGGATAACAAAATTTCAGATATTTCTAAGTCGTCCTACAGTCTGCTAATAATTATACGCTAATTGGATATTGAGTGATTAACTTGCAGACATTTAATCAATAGTTCGTCCAAATAGCGTATCACAGGAAATAAGGCTTTTATCAACACTAGGCTTTAACAGAGCCTTTGATAATTAGGGGTGAATACATACCTGAGTTGGGCGGTAGCTTCTCACCCTTCTACAATCTTGCTCTTTAATGAATTCAGGAATGCCATGTTCGAATTTAATAAAATGCATGGTGTAAAAGTCATTTTCTTTACCATAAAATTTTTCCTCAAATAAGGACGTAGGAAAGATTACAACTTTTATTATTTCTCTATGTTTCTCGTCAAGTACGATATAGTCTTCATAGTGACCTAAGGGAAACTCGAAGCTGGTTAAATCAGATTCTTGAACAAGACCCTCACCTAATATTTTCAATGTCTTAACACCCCAAGGCATATTGATACCCTCCGTTTTGATAAATTATCTTATAGAAGAAGCTTGTCATATCACTATTTAGAGGGGATTTATTGTGGTGCCATTTTTGGTGCCGAAACGGTGCCCTTCGATTTAGCAGGTAAAACCTGCACAAATTAAAAATCCATAAACCTTGTTAAATCAGCGTTTTTCAAATGATTTAGATAAGACCTATCACATTTAAAATTAGGAATGCTGCTTCTTTCGCTTTGACAGGGTAGAGGTCGCTGGTTCGAACCCAGTAGGAATCATAGGGTGTTAAAACCCCTGAGAGAGCGTCAGGAACACGGTTTCTCTACAAAAGGCCACTTCTTCGGAGGTGGTCTTTTTTTGTAGTTTTTTAACCGTGGCATCCGTTTGGCAACAATTAATATGGTGATGAAGAACCAAAAATCGTTTGATCCAAGCGGTCAGATGCATCCTGCTGCATGTTGGGCAATAAATGACCGTACGTATCCATTGTAGTCGTGATTTTGCTATGTCCAAGTCTTTCAGCGATCAACTTCATTGGTTCATTTTGAAAGATCATTAAGGCAGCGTGTGTATGTCTCAAGTCATGAAAACGAATATGAGGTAAGTCTGCCTCTTCAGTCAATATTTTGAAAATACGTAAAAGGTTTCTTGGGTTAATAGGTTTACCTATCTCTGTGCACATAACCAAGTCTAAGTCAGTGTAACTTCTCAAAAAAAAAAGGAGTAAGAACAAAAGTCCAACTCCTTTTCTTTCTTTTGTAATATGAACTCAATGAAATTTAACAATCTTTTCTAGAGCAAAGCGGTGATGAGGATATCCCTCACCGTCAGGCTTTCCTATAGGGAGGATTCCTGCGAATTGCACATGTTTAGGAAGATTTAATAAATCTCTTACTTTGTCTTGGTCGAAGCCCAGCATGGGATTACTCGCATATCCATATCCCTGAACAGCTGTCATGAGGATACCAAATGCAATGTTGGTTTGATTTAAACCCCATTGGCCGCGGTCTTCAACACTCATACCATTAAAGAATGCTGATAAATTCGCTACTTCTTCTTGTTTTTGCTCTTCAGAAAGACCCGGATGAACGGTGTCACCAATATTTGTAAGCACATCTTCCATATCACTAGTTACGACAATTACTGCTGGAGCTGATGTAACCTGTTTTTGACCATAGGCAGCTTCTTCAAGCTTTTTCTTCAAATTAACATCTGTTACCACATGAAAACGCCATGGCTGAAGATTCCATGCACTTGGGGACAGCTGCACAAGCTCAAAAATGTTTTGAAGATGTTGTTGGTCAATTGGTTGCTGTATGAACTTACGAATACTGCGCCGTGATTCAATGGCTTCTTGAACGGAAATTGTTTGTTCTGTAGTTGTTTTGCGCATCATGTTAATCATCCTCTTTATCGAATTTACTCAGTTAGGATAACCATTTTAAAAGAAAAATACACGCGTGTTGATTAGCCAGAATCATACAGTTTTCTTCCAGTGAACCTCAAAATAATGATGCAGAAACAAGGCCATTTCTGCCTGCCATTCCAGCGGCCAACGGGTGCATCGTGCTTTAAGCCGATCGTTTCAATGACATGAAGGGGCATATGAGTTTCCACCGAAAAGCTCACATGAAGCTTGATGCCGGATCGCTCTCCGTGGTAGACGGCCCACGGCAGGCGCGTTTTTTCCGACGGTCACCGTCGTTGAATCAACGAGTAGCAGCTGGTTTGGAATCTTAAGCGTCCGGCGTGTGACCCGGTTGCATTTACCGACAATGAGGGCAAAAACCTGTTTCATCAAGGTGTAATCCAGCTGCCCAAGCTTTTTTGATAACGTCGAATAATGGACATCGACAAGACCTGCCGTTGACCCAACATCTGCGCAGTAGCGCAGGCTTTTCCATTCACAGGCGGCAGCCGTCACCAGGTACTGGATCAACGTTTTGACCTCCAGTTTGCGTGCGGTATCTTCATAGCCCACCAGCTCGATCAACGGCTGGAGCTCGTGATTTTAAGGGATGTATGATATAGTTTCCTTCATCACGCAACCAAACAGTTGCTTATGTTTGACAAGCAACCGTATAGTTGCATATAATCGACATATGGATTGGAACAAAGACGCTATATTCAAAGCACTTGGCGATGCGACTCGGCGGGTTATATTAGATGAACTTACCGAACGTAACGAGCTGACGTTGTATGAACTAACGGCACGTCTCGTTATGAAACACAACCTTTCTATTTCGAGACAGGCAATCGCTAAACATCTAAATGTATTGGAAGATGCAGGGCTCGTAATATCAAAACGAAAGGGAAAATATCGAGTACTTATGTTTAACAAAGAACCACTTAAAAATTTGCTGAAAGGATGGGTAGATTAATTTTATTACTAATGACGAATGTATGAGTTTTTCTATTTGTAGCCAGATTGTTAGAAGAGAACCATACCTCGCATTTATCAAAGGAGGCCAAAACATGATGAAGATCATTATTACTAGTATATTTGTTCAAGATCAAGACAAAGCACTAGAGTTTTATACAAAAACGCTGGGCTTTGTAAAAAAGCATGACGTTCCCAGTGGAGCATATAGGTGGATAACGCTTGTTTCTCCTGATGAACAAGACGGTACCGAGCTTTTACTCGAACCTAATGACCACCCTGCTGCCAAAGAGTATCAGCAGAAGTTATTTGCTGATGGCATTCCAGTAACAATGTTTGGGGTTGCAGATATTCGCAAAGAGTACAAACGACTAGTAGAAAAAGCCGTAAAGTTTACTATGGAGCCAACAGAAATGGGCGAAGTCACAATAGCTGTCTTCGACGATACATGCGGAAACCTTATTCAGATGATAGAGAAGAAGTAACGTTATGAAGAAAGAACCTAGATTCTAGACGACACTATGGGTATGATTAAGACCGGTGAAGTGTTAGTTTAAAAATTAAACAACTTTATGTTAACCCTGTCCGTAATTTTGGGACGGGGTTTTACATATTTAAGGTATAGATTTGTGAAAAGGTTCACTTAAACTATCGGGTGCAAGAGTTAAAGAACCGGCTGCTGTTCCAGCCGGTCTTTTTTCTTCATTAACTAAAGGGCAGGATTATTCAAGAAGATAATAGCTTTTTCATTCTTGACAGACGATGCTACTATGCGATACTATATACCGGTAATAAGTAATACCGAATACCGGTGCTACAAAGTACTAAAAATATAAGTGAAATACAAATGGGGGAAAAACATTTGGAAAATATCACGGAAATGCTGAAAGGGGTGCTTGAGGGTTGTGTGCTTGAAATCATTAGCCGTGGCGAAACTTACGGCTATGAAATCACGCAACAACTGCGAGAACTCGGTTTCACTGATGTGGTTGAAGGCACAGTTTATACCATTACCATGCGGCTTGAGAAAAACAATCTGGTGGACATAGAGAAAAAGCCATCCACTGTGGGACCGCCGAGAAAATTTTACACACTCAACGCAGAAGGTCAAGAGAAACTCGGGGTTTTTTGGGAAAAATGGGGTTTTGTCTCAAGCAAAATTAACGAACTCAAAATTAAAAAAATGAAAGGAGAGAAGTAAAATGAATATTTTCGAAAAAATTATCGGAAGTCTGGATGACAAGCGGGAATGGAGGGCGATGGAGGCACGTGCGAAGGCACTTCCAAGTGAGTACCGAAACGCTTACAAAGCTATCCAAAAATATATGTGGACTGCTGGTGGTGGTCCCACCGACTGGAAGGACAGCAGCCGTATCTTTTACGGCATTCTCGACCTCTTCGAAGAAGGAGCAGCGGAAGGCAAGAAAGTCACTGACCTTACGGGCGAGGACGTGGCTGCTTTCTGCGACGACCTAGTGAAGGATGAGAAAACTTGGAAGGATAAGTATCGCAAGAAGTTGAACGATACCATTGGTCGTGGCTAACGATAAAATCCTAATGCTTGGTTCAATGAATGTCATAAAATCGAGACTATAACTCCAAATTTACAAAAGTTTGTGAAACAATGTACTTTAGCTAACGGGGGCTTTTGTTTAATACCTCGGCTGTCATTTCGGCAGCCTTTTCCTATTCAGCTAACGGAGCAGTTTAGTCCTTAAACCATTATGAGTAAAAACAGTAAGGGGGAAACTAATATGACGAAGAGAGATAAGGAGTTGTCTCTGGAACAACGTGAAGAACTAATCAGAACTTTGAAAGCCCGTTTTGAGAAAAACATGAACCGCCATAAAGGTCTTGAATGGGCTAAAGTGCAGGCTAAGTTCGAAGCTAATACTGAAAAAATGTGGTCGCTCAATGAAATGGAAGGAACTGGCGGTGAACCGGATGTTGTTGGCTATGATAAGAAGATGGGAGAATACATTTTTTATGATTGTTCAGCGGAAAGTCCTAAAGGCCGCAGAAGTGTTTGTTACGACCGTGAAGCGCTGGAGTCAAGAAAAAAACACAAACCAGAAAATAGCGCTATTGATATGGCAGCTGCCATGGGCATTGAACTTTTAACGGAAGAACAATACCGGGAGCTGCAGAAACTTGAAAACTTTGATATGAAAACGTCGAGCTGGGTGCAAACACCTGCTAATATTAGAAAACTCGGCGGGGCCCTCTTTTGTGATCGCCGCTACGACACGGTCTTTATGTACCACAATGGAGCAGAATCTTACTATGCTGCAAGGGGTTTCCGTGGCTTACTAAGGGTCTAAATGTTGCACAGAGAGCTAAATTTGAATTTGAAAAAAGATCATCTAGGGAAAGGCTTTAATTTCATTCTTCAACTATCGGGGGCTTTTATTTAATATCTCGGCTGTCATTTCGGCAGCCTTTTCTTATTCAGTTAACGTGCAGGTTAGTTGAACAAGAGATGATAAAATGGTCTAAAATTATTACTCCATTATGAAAAGGTGAATTTGTTTATGCTCGGAATTAAAAATTACAATCCTAAAATGTATACCAACCCATCTAATATCATAGAAGACCATAGAACTAAACTTGAAGCTCTGATTGGTAAAAATGTAAAAGAAATATGGATTGTTTGGGCGCAAGATGAAGATGAATGGTTTAACGATTGTCCTGTTATTATCTGTTTTGAAGATGGCCAATTAGAATTATGTGTATATAAAACGAACGAATACGCTATTACGTTTGATAAAATCCTTGTTTCCCAAGATCTTTCTTGGTATGGGTCAGATTTAAAACTTAATTGGGAAAAGAACAAGCTAGAAGAACTCAATTTTGCTATTGGTAAAAGAGTGATTGGGATTGAAATTATTGAAAGACGTGAAACAAACGCATCGGATTATTATTTAGCTGGTATAGGGCTTCACTTGAATGATGGATATTTCGCCATATGTAATGGATTCGATGAGAATTTAATAATCAAAAAAAGAGAAGAAGGACCAAATTTCAAGCACACAATTATCTGAGAGGCATAAATATTCTTTCAATTAATGGGTGCAAGAGTTTAAGAGCCGGCTGCTGTTCTAGCCGGTCTTTTTTCTTCCTACTAAAGCAGCAGGTTAGTTGAATAGTGCTCTTTGACCTTTATTCAACAATTGGACCAGATTGTTGAATAACACCTTTAAAGAAAATTGGATGTCTATGTTAAAGTTTAGAATAGATTGTGAACATAGGTTTGAAATAAAGTCGAATCGTTTTACGGGGCTGTTCCAAAAGTCGATATTTGATCGATTTTTGGAATAGCCCCCTTTTTAGTGGTTGAAGTCACTCTTTCTTTTAATACTTACATGGGGAGGGGCTATTTAAACTAATGATGGAGTTAGTACGAATAAAATATGATTCGGTTCATCACTCTTGTTCAAAAATCGGTGTTTAACATTTTTCTATTTGGCTAATAAGTGAAGTGCTAATTCCTGCATATTCGGCGAACTCACGAATTGTCATACCATTCTTTTTACGATAATTTAATACCGTTTGCCCGATGCGATGATTGTTCATAGTAAAGATCCTTTCTAAAATAATGTATGTTTCATTCATTTTGTGCTGACATACTAAACATGGAGAATTAGTACTTTTATCGATTACATAAATATTTTACACTTATGTTTGTGCATTATAATGTATTAATTTTATTATTGTAAACAGACATCTAGGGGGAAACAGAATTGAAATCACCACTTATTTCTTACATGGCTTTATTTTTGGGTGTATTTGCATTATCGACTTCAGCGATCTTTGTGAAATTAGCAGATGCACCTGCGACAATTACAGCATTTTATCGGATGCTTTTTGCAGCAGTAATGCTTTTGCCATTTTTATTAGTTAATAAAAAGAACCGACAAGAATTACGTTTGTTGTCAAAAAAACAATGGGGACTTGGATTATTGTCAGGCGTATTTCTAGCAGCCCATTATGTATTGTGGTTTGAATCATTAAATTACACATCTGTAGCAAGCTCGACGGTTATCGTCACCTTACAGCCACTCTTTTCGTTGGTTGGCGGCTATTTTCTATTCAAAGAGCGCTTCAGCAAAGGGGCTATAACAGGCTGTCTCATCGCGATTGCCGGAAGCATTGTCATTGGATGGCAAGATTTTCAAATTAGTGGACAGGCATTATTTGGCGATATACTTGCTTTTATTGCGGCAGGCATCATAACAGCCTACTTCTTCATTGGCCAGCATGTTCGTAAAAGGCTATCTCTTATCCCATATTCAGTTATTGGTTATGGGAGCAGTACATTACTTTTAGGTGTTTTTGCCTTTAGTCAGCAAACGCCCTTCTTCAATTATTCTGTACCAACATGGTGGTCCTTTATTGGATTAGCGTTTATTGCAACAATTTTAGGGCAAACAATTTTCAATTGGTTGTTGAAATGGCTAAGTACTTCAATTATTTCAATGAGTATATTAGGAGAAACAATTGGAACTTGTATCCTCGCTTATTTCATTTTGGATGAGGTCATTTCATTACAACAAGGTATGGGTATCGCATTCATTTTAATCGGTCTAGCATTATTTTTACTACAGCAAAGAAATAATGAATAAACAATAGAGATTAATTGGCGGTACGAGAATAGATTAAATTGAGGAACATTTATTAGAAGAATTCTTTTAAAATGACTCCCTTGTTCAACTATCGGTCGCAAGAGTTTAAAAACCGGCTGCTGTTCCAGTCGGTCTTTTTTCTACCTCAACTAAGAGGCAGGTTAGTGAAAGAACAATAAAAAAAGAACACAAATGAATGTATCATTTGTGTTCTTGGGAATTATCTTAAACGGTCACCTTTTTTACTCTTTGCTGAGTTTATTCAGAACAACACCTTGTTCTGAATAAACTCCCATCACTAAAACCCCTGAATTAAAATCTGCAATCTTCAGTTGAATGTTGCATGGTAATACTGCCTAACATTTTTCTGTTTGTTGTTGGGATAAAGAATGATTTTGTTCTTTTTGGCTATCTTTAATAACTATTAACACCCCGAAAAGGATTAAAATGGAACCTAACCAAAAGGTTATACTAATGGTCTCGCCTAGTATTAACCATCCTAATAATGTTCCAACAACAGGTTGGAAAAAAAAGAAAACTCCTCCACCAGAGGCATTTAGCATTTGTAGACCACGATTCCACAATAGAAATGCAATAGCTGTTGATACTATCCCTAAATATAGCAATCCTCCCCATATGGCAGGATTGGTTAATTCATTAATGTTTAATTTAGGTAATCTTGTGATAACAAAAGGAGTTAAAACAACAAAAGCAATTAAAGCAGCATAGGTATTTACCACGATTTGTGAATAATCACTTGGTAAGCATTTTACAAGAACAGACATTAATGCCCATGTAAACGCAGCTATGGTAAGTGAGATTCCTCCTAGCATACTAGACATGTTAATATCATCAATTCCAACGATAATAATAACACCAATAGTCGCTAAGCTTACAGAAATAGCTTTCTTAAAAGTTAATCGTTCTTTAAGAATTAAACTAGCAAACACAACCATGAATGCTGGTGTTGTAGCAGTGATAATCGCTCCCATTTGTGCACTAGAAAGCATGGTACCTGTTTCTTGGGTAACGATAGAAATGACGTATCCTACAATCGAAATTGCAATTATAAGCCCTATATGCTTCCTTTTAATTTTCCATTTTTGTTTGGTAAGAAGTCCAATGAATACTAACGCAACAAGTGCGATAAGATAACGCATCCATACAAGTTCTAATGGTGGTATGACTGCCACTACTACTTTTACGACAACATACATACCTCCCCAAATGCTTGAAGCTAGTATTAAAAATAATGAACCAATAAGTGTGCTTTTCATGTTTTTACCCTCCGTTTTATTAGGCTAGCTATGCCCTTACGGAGAAAAGTAGTTATTTAAATTTTCTCTCCATTAAGAGCGGGAGAGTGCTACTGGTACATCATTTTCAAATAAAGGTGCTAAAAACATAAATATCAACTCCTTATAAGATTCAATAATAATTAAATACTAACAGACCCAAATCATTAATCAACCTGAATTTGAATGGAGATTGTGAAAAATTATACTTAAAGTATCGGGGGCTTTAGTTTAATATCCAAAGTTATCATAAGCCGAAAATATGCTAGTTTTTATTCATCCTTGTATGTTTTTGGCTTTCCTACATTCAAAAAACATACTGCCGTAAACAGCATTTTTTAGGTTCTTACGTGAAGCTGGTGAACGGTTTTTTTATTGTTAGGCTGA
>NZ_JANAVL010000024.1:0-37783 GCF_024213455.1 Domibacillus sp. A3M-37
GGTTTAAAACTTTCTTCTATTCAACGGCAAAAGCGGCTTATACTAATAACTTTAATCCAGACCAGTTTCCTTCGGGGAGCCGGTCTTTTGTGTATTTATTGGTTACACCAGCATTATCCAACATTGTATACACAAATAGACCCCGAAAACTTCTAATCCTATCAGAAACGCATACGTTAACCAAAACAAAAATCCCTTCACTGCTTATTTCAAAGTAAATCCCATCTTTTATCGAATTAAATTCTCGTCACTTGCGGAACAACCCTATAAATAATGCAATTAATATGACGGTTACGATTGATGCTGATGCGCTCACTACATTAACGCCCGACTCTGTGTAATCGGCGACTGCGAAAAAAATAACAATTGTGAGTAACAGGGACAGGTATTTCAAGATTGTTCCTCCGATGCTTCACGTTCAGCTTTTCCTGGTATGATTGTGTTTGTCTATTTTTCCCCAAAGGTAAGCAATCTCATTCAGCCTGTCATAATGTCTTGTTTCATAAGCCAATATTAAGCTTTGTGAGTGTCGTTTGTGATTGTGTATTTATGTTTCATGGTTTACACTCCTTATAAGGTAAAAATATTGATTTTCTTGTATAAAAAGAGTTTCAATGGTTCATAATGAGAGTAGTGTTTTAAATTTCAAATCTTGAAATAGTCTTAACCATTTCTTAGCCGGGTCCTATCCCGGCTTTTTTTGTATAAATTTTTATTAGGTGGTTCATACTGGTATTGTTAGTTCCACAACCCAAATCCTACAACTCAAAACCATTTCTGCAGTCAGGCCCCCGCCTGGCTGTTTTTTTATGCAAATCCCCACCGCTTCTTCGCCATCTCTAAGCGTTCCGGCGTTAAATCCTGATACTTCGCTAAAATGTGTTCATCGCTCAATCCATTTGCACCAAACTTCTCGTACTCCGCCTTACTCAAATTTCCGTTCGAGTTGACTGTATGTTTTCCCCGCGACGAGAAACGGTTCCCAGTCGTTCATTTGCTTCTCTAACATAGGCGGGGCGCTTTGCTTCAAACTTCTTGTAATATGCCGCCACTTCTTCCGGCGTCCACTGCTGCTCAATTATCGCTCCACGATAGGTCATTTCATTTTTCCTCAAATCCGCATTTTCTGCACCAGTACTCACCTAATGATTCGCCGTGAAAATATTTACCGGCATCGTGTTCCTTTTCAGTGCTTTCTTTTTTACGCCTAACACAGTTCACGCCTGCCACTTCCTTTCATTGCTACGAGTATCAATATTAATACTGACATTAGTACTAATATTGGTCTTAATGACGAATGACTTGTTTTTTCGAACTATTAACAATTTATTTTCATTCGTTTATATAATTCGTTTGATGATACTCATACAGTAAAATGCAGATAAGCCAAAATTCCACGATTGTATCAAAAATTTTTCAGCAGCATAAAATGCCCATTAGAAAGACAAAAATGTGATAAATATATTTCATAAAATGAAAAAGGAGGGGGAAAATGATAATACAAGCTAAAAAGTATTCATGGCTCAGTTATACAGCATTTATTTTAGGTATATTATTAGCTGCTTTACCAGTGATATATGCTCTTGTTCCAATACCCTTCGATCTGATATTTGCCCTTTATACAGGCATCATAATAGTCATTACTTTAAGTTTGATCGCTTTGCTTAAAAGAAGTGAGAAGAAGTTTCTCGCTATTTTCAGCCTGGTTTTAGCTCTCCTTCTGCTTGGTTTTGTAAGGCTGCTTCTCTCTCTAACAGATTATTTTCTATATTTTGTATTGTAATTACTACTGAGTTAGCAGTTGTAATGCACTAATGCTAATACCTATTTCAGTACTCGCTTTTTCGCGAGATTCATCACCTCGTAAAATTATAAGTTTCTGTCCACTTTCTTTATTCATTTCCACCACCCTTTCCGTACGTTATGTGCTGTCTATGATTTAATCATAATCCACACAATTCGTGTTTCTAACATATTTCATGCGATTATTTCGAAAATTAACACATAACTTGTTATTATTATTTGTAGGTGATTAACTTATGAAAACATTAGGCGAGCAACTAAAAGCGCTACGGCTAGGTCAAGAAACAAAAAAATCACAATAAGAATTTGGAAAGCTTTTTGACTTAAGCGAGAGTACAATCGGGATGTACGAAAGAAATGAAAGAAAGCCTGATTATGAAACTCTTCAAAAATTTGCTGAGCATTTTTCTGTGTCGATTGACTATTTAATTACAGGTAAAAAAGCAATGCCGCTACAAGTGATTTATCCAATGATGACAAAGAAATGATAGAGTTTTTTAACAATCCACAACTCAACCTCTTCTTTAAAGAAATGGCCGATTCACCAGAAGAACAGATTGAGGAATTACGCGAGTTCTGAGAAATCATCAAAAAACGAGAATTAAATAAAAAATAACACGCTGCGGCGTGTATTATTTTTACATACCGACTGGTACTTTTTGTATATTGCTTACTAATTATTTAATAAGAAAACAAACCAAAAGGAGTGATGGAATGGAAAACGAATTCTCTCAATTGATGAAAGAGAACAACACTGCCCATATTTTTTATAGTGTGACCAAGCTGGAACTTTATATAAATAACCTTGTTTCATACATTCTTTCAGGTGTTAAGCAAGGCGAACACATCTTGGTGATAGAAAACGAAAGAGTGCTCTCCTTGCTGGATAAGGAATTGGAAAGTGTTTTAACAAAGGAACAACTGACACATATACATACTGTTAATAACTTTGATTATTATTTTTCAAGCGGAAGTTTTCACCCTCCTACAATTTTTGAATATCTCTCTAAAACATTAAATCCTTTCTATGAAAATAACATCTCTTTCCGAATCTGGGCACATGTCGAATGGAGTGAGCAAGAAGAAATCTTAACCATACTAGAAGAATTTGAAAATGAAGCAGATCAATTGGTTACTGAACATGGATTGTGTTTAATCTGTGCTTATGATGAAGAAAGAGTGCCTGACTCACTCAAAACGGCATTAATGAAATGTCATGAATATGTATTGTCAGAAGATGGACTTCTCCCTTCCGACTTATACCAAAAAGCGAAAAAACATAGCTGAAGATTTACCCTCTTCAATGAGATGAAAGAAGCACCCGAGGATCAGCTGGAGGAAATGCTGCAGATTTGGAAAGTTACTAAGAAACGAGGATTAAATAAAAAATAACACGCTGCAGCCTGTATTTATTATTTTTATAGGGACCGTCAAGAATTTTGTGTAAATGACGAAATCCCTTTTCTTATAGACCGTCATTTAGTCTGCTGCTTAAACTCGCCGTTACGGTCACGGGGAATCTTCATCTCCAGATCGCCGTACTCGGGGGTGTGCAGCGTTCGGGAATAAGCACCGTTACGGGAATTTCCTGAGTTAAAGCCAATCCGGTCGTATTTTTCATCATCTAAAAGGGAGGTCAATTCCGTTGCCAGCAGCGTGTTGACCGCTGTTTCTAAATGTGCACGAAATACTTCCGTAATATCTTGTTTTTTTACTAGAGCATCGACGATATCTGTTGTAAACTGATTCCTACGCGAAGGCCTCTTTTCTGTGAATTTTGTTGTGGTGATTCAATTCTACAAGAAAAGGCCTTCTTTTTTCTATTTATTCATTTACACAAGATATTGTACGCTCTCTGCTAATATTCAGTCTAGCTTACTGAATATACTTTTTATTTATTTTTGTTTTACGATTTACTTTAAATTTCTCGAAAGAAAAACAAACAAATTTACCGATGCATTCATAATTATTCTTGTGTGTGGAGTTTCTATCGTTTTTTCTCTGACCTTCCCTATCATAGTTATAAAGGAATTTCCTAATGATTTTCGCCAAATTCCTTTAATTGTAGGAGCCTTGTATGAAGGCCACCGGGTGGCTCTTGTCTTAACAGGAATTTTGCTGGGCTATCGCTTTTACTTAGAGGTTCCTGACTTCACCCTGGCCTTCTGTGTTTATTCGTTGCAGCTTATTTTATTGTATATCGTTGTTCCTTTCTTCAAAAACACCGTGAATTTAAAAAAGAAGTTATGGATTACTCTTGGTATTTCTGTGCTTGCAGCATCTTCTACAATGTCATTAAACACACTCTTTTTATCGCTTACTATTACAGTAGAATTTCTTATATACACCCTTACTATCGTAACTATTCAAGCGATAGGAGTATTATTTTGTGTTTGGTTTACTGAAAAAGCAAAAAAGGACCTTATCCTCTCTAAAGAAATAGCTAAGCTTGAAAAGCTAAAAACTGTTAGCACTATTGCTGCTAGTATTTCTCATGAAGTTCGAAATCCTTTGACTGTTACAAAAGGCTTTATTCAATTATTACGCAATCCCGGTCTTTCTGAACAAGATAAGGAATACTACATGATTACCGCTTTGGATGCATTAGAAAAAGCAGAATCTATTATCACGGATTACCTTACCTTACCTTTGCAAAGCCTTCTCTAGAAAACGTAAAGGTATTGGACCTTCCCATGGAACTAACCAGTATCAAAAATTTCATTGAACCTTATGCCGCTATAAATAATGTGGAAATTGAAATGAGTTTAGAAGAAACCATTTATAGTGCCGGTGAAAAGGAAAAACTTCATCAGTGCCTTATAAATATCGTGAAAAATGGTATTGAAGCTATGCCTCAAGGTGGAAAATTAAAAGTCGAGCTAAACGCTTTAAAAGCAATGCCGTAATTACTATAGCAGACACAGGGGTTGGGATGAATGAAGAACAACATGAGCGTTTAGGCAGTCCCTTCTTTACCACAAAAGATATAGGAACTGGACTTGGCACGATGGTTGTCTATAGTGTTGTGAAAGCTATGGACGGCGATATATATGTTGATAGTACTCCATCCAGGCAAAGGCACAAGTTTTACTGTCCTGCTTCCAACAGTAGAAGGATTAGACATAGCAATTTGAAGAAACTATATAGCGGTGTCGATCTCTTCCTTCTTCTGAAAAGGAGTGCCCGCAAATTAAAAAACAATTTTTTCTCAAACCAGTCCTTTTTTTAGGACAGGTTTTTTCTTTTTCTTAGAACTTTTCCTCTTGCTGCGATGATGTTTTATTCTATATCCTACTTAAAATAAAAAGCCGTTTCAGCGCAATGACTGATACGGCTTTTGCTTATTGGTTATGGTTAAATTGAGCCAATCATATCCTTCGTCAACTAACGCACACTGTAGTTGACGAAGGATAATTTAAAATTAACTAACTTGTTCTCACATAACATTTCTTGGAACATAAACAGAGTAACCGGTGTAGGTTTCTTCACTATTACACCAATACATGCGTATGCAAAACGACAATTTGAAAATGCGGCATCATTTTATAGCCTCACGGGTTGAACACTTATATGCATCCTCTTCAACAAGGGATTATTAGTTTCTGTTCATGTAACAACAATTTGGAAATTTGAACTAAATTTATGATATAGTTATCATAGTTAACCGCTTACAAAAAATAAATAAATAGTTCTGAAAATTAAGTCTTTTAAGGAGCTGACGAAAGTTGATAATAGATAGTGAACAATCAACCATTAAAGAACAAACTATTTTTAATCACATTGGAAATAATATTCAAACTGAAGATAGAGAAATTAATATTATTGCCCGATTAGAAGAACCATTGATAGTTATTTTAGGAAATGTTTTGAGTGACGAAGAATGTGTTGAGCTAATTACATTGTCAAAAGACAAAATGCAGCGTTCAAAAATTGGAGCCGCACGCGAAGTAAATGAGATAAGAACAAGCAGTGGCATGTTTTTCCAAGAAAATGAAAACGATATCATTACCAAAGTTGAAAAAAGAATATCATCTATTATGAATATACCTATTGAACATGGGGATGGTATTCAAATTCTTAACTATACTCCTGGCCAAGAGTATAAAGCTCATTTTGATTTTTTTTCACCAACAAGCAAAGCAGCAAAAAATAATAGAATCAGCACACTCGTCATGTACTTAAATGATGTAGAGCAAGGCGGAGAAACCTTTTTTCCTAAACTAAATTTTTCAGTATCCCCACAAAAGGGAATGGCGGTGTATTTCGAATATTTCTATAACGATAAAAACGTAAATGAACAAACTTTGCATGGTGGAGCACCCGTTATCGCTGGGGAAAAGTGGATTGCAACACAATGGATGAGAAGGCAAAAATTAAGATAAACACAAGAGGTATAGAATAAATAAAGACCGTATGACCTCATCCATTGGTTTTATCTACATATATACAAATATTCATGTAGATTTGTATATATGTAGATTTAAATATTTAGATCGTACTTTCAAAAAACTCCTGATCTCCAAGACGATTGGCTGTGCCCCTTTTGTGTTCAACTAATTTTTAATAAAGTGAAAAGATGCTTATACGAACACCGATAAAGCACTGACGTACAACATCTCTATTCAGTACTCCGTAAAACATCTCGCAGATTTATATACAAGATTCTTTCAAAACAACCCTATGCAGCCGTATACAACGAAATAGACGAACAACAACGTGTCTGTTTTGGACCGGCCCACCAAGCCGCTAAAGCATGACGTTTTCCGATAGGCGAAAAATCGTGAAGTGAAAGGGCGTATTTTGAGCGCCACAGTCAGGACGGAATCTTTCCGGTCACTACTTCGTTTCCCCACCCCACCCTTTCAGAAAAGCAAAAACCCGTTCATTCGTCCTCCTAAAAGGCTTTGGCATTCGATCAGACGGAACAATATACAAAAACCAGAAATTTTTCTCCACATTAGAGAGAAGCTAGTAAAGAAGCAGCGTATCCTTTAAAAATGAAAAGAGACAGCTTTAAAACGAACATGCAAGCTTCCTGAAGCAAAGAACTATCAGGAAAAAAAAGGATAATGGCCCTTACAGGCTTCATTCACAAAATCTCAACTGATAGATCAAAAACCACAATGTGACCAGGATATAGAGTCAGCAGGTATCGAGTATGATGAAAAGTCTCGTCCTGCCAAAATAGGACGACTTTTGTTGCAGCAACCATTACGATCATCCAAAGTATTTACGGCAAGACCTATCTCCATATAAAAGAGTCCCTGCATTTTGAGGAAAAAACGTTTTACGAACGTCTTTATACTTTTTAATATTTGAATTTAACACATATTGCAAAATTCAATATTCAAAAATTAACTCAAGTCAATAAGGGATTTCTTCCACATTCGCCCCTAGCCGTTGGTTTTCTTTTTCCATTAAATCTTCTATTTCTTGGCGCCAGCTCTTTTTCTTGATTTCTTGGTTCAAGGAAACAGTTTCTTCATGATCTTCCAGCCAATTAAAAATAGTTGGATGGTTCGCAAAAGTTTCTTCACGCTTTTTATAAGTAAACAATTTAAACAGTGTGCCATAAAAATAGCCATTGAAATCTTTCCGGATTCTTCTTTGCTTATACGCAAACACCGACTGTTTGAAACCATCTATTACAACTTCAACATAGTGTTCCAGCGTGTATACAAGGCTGAATTTTTTATAAGCAAGCAGTGCTTTTCCCCACAGGGTATAAATGTCTGTAGCGTCATCAAAAAATGGTTTAACAGTGTTCACAAATTCTCGAGGAATATTTTTAGGTGTAAAGGTATGACCAAGACGATTTTCCTTACGTAAGATCTTTAAAAGATTTTTATTAAAAGATAAATACTTGGTAGAAACTTTTTTGGGTGGTTCTACCTTACTCTCACAAAGGATATCGGCTTTTTTAGCTTGGCAATCAGCTTGGCAATCCTCTAATGTGAACACTTCTTTCCAGTGATCGAAATAAGGATGAGCTGTAAATAAATGAATCGGAGCACTAAGTCCATTTTGTGTGCTCGAACGCCGATAGATGGTTTGAATTAGACCATGATCACGAAGCTTTTTTGAAATGTTACGGATTGTTTTATCTGAAACACCGTAGCGGGCCGCCAAGTAATCGTCACTAGCAAAGAAAAACCCCTTCTCGGCAGCAAGCCAGCACATCATATCGATTGCTTTTCTTGTTCCCTCTTTCAAACGGTAATATCTTTCACCATAAACAGCTTCAACTGATTTTAGAAGATCCAGCTTTAGGGTCTGCTGTTCTTGATGGTTTTTTGCAAGTGGAATGTAATTATTCATTTCTTTGAATTCACTGATTGAAATTACTTTGCTTACAGTCATTTAGTTTTGCCTCCGTTTCACGAAAACAAAAAGGCGCATTTACCATATACCAGTAAAGTAAACACGCCATCGATCTGCAGCAGAAAGATTTTCTTCTTGAAAACACGGTCTATTTATCGTAGAATATACATATAAATAGAGTAGTATTTAAGAAGGTGAAAGCAGGTGTTTACCGTGGTTGGTTCACGGTGGACGGTTGTAAAGATGTTGGTAGCATCTTTATAACACGCTTTTGCCTTTTTATTTTCATATTAAATTCTTATAAGCTTTCCGACATTCACTTTACCTGTACGACTCGGTCAGCTCTTATTGATTTAAATTGTAAACAATAAAATATCGCATAGCAATAGGGTTCAAGGCAGTTTTTTAATGTAGTAGATATGTATACTAAATTACAAGTGTACATATCTACATGTATACAAATTATAATTATTTTAATTTGTATACATGTAGATTTAATCCCTTCTCAAGCTTGATATAATAAGGTTTTAGTCTGTGGATAACTTTGCTCAATGTTTAACATTGTAGATAAGTCTACAATGTTATAAGTAGATAAATCTACTTATCCACATATCTATAAATCTACTGTTTTGATTTTCTGATTTTTCCATAAAAAAATTTGGTTTTTTTAGCGAATTTAAAGAAAAATTCAAAAACGATCCCAGCTTTTGGGATCGTTTTTTTGCTGAATTTGTTATTTTTTTCTACTGGCGTATATATCAAGAATTAGGGAATATTGTTTTCTTTGTTCTTTTGTAAGGTAATTGGTTTGGTATTCCTCCACCAAAATCTCCAAAAGGCTGTCGACACTTTCAGCAATACCGAGTGTCACAAGGCCATTTAACCTCTCTTTCGTTGTCGTACTTACCCGAACCGTTGTAGTCCCAGGCTGTACTTTCTTCGTTTTTGCTGCGATTTCCTTCTTTTCCGGTTCTGGTACTGGTACTGTGTTGACCGGCTTGCTGTTTTCATTGTCTAAAGAGAAGGTCGTATTTGGCGTAATCTGCTTTCCTCTATTTAATAGCTTACTTGGTTTCTTTTTTAATAAATCAGACATTATTCATCACTCCTACTTCTTGTTCCCAACGTTTGATAAACTCGTCTGTCACTTCACGATAGCTCTTCATAACTTTTTTGTCATGCATATCTTCATCTGAAATTCCTGTAATGTCATACCTCTTTAACCGTTCCATGTTTTTGACTAAAGTCTCAAAAATATTATGTTCGCCAAAAATCTCTTTTGCATTTTCGAGAGTGGCAATGTCAACAGGCGCACCGTTCTTTAAAAGAACAGGCAAAATGCCTAAGATATCCATATGAGCATCATAGTCGTCAATTAACGACTGAAGATATTTTGTAAACATTTCCGCCCCTTGTAAACTGCGCTCCTGGGTTTGAAGTACGACAACCACAAAATCGGAAGCATATAAGGCCGAATCGGTAATATCAGAAATAGTCGGCGGTACATCGATAAAAATGAAATCAAAATCTTTTTTCAAAGGCTCCAACAGTGTAGAGAAATATTGAACGCGATCCAGGTTCTTAGGAAATTTCTTTTCGAGAAACTTTGGATATAGCGCAAAATCACTGAAGCTTGGCAGCAAGTATAAATTTTCTTTCACTTCAGTGACAATGCTCGATAAATCTTCTGCTTGAATGGCAGTCATGAGAGTCCGATCAAACGAAACGATTTCATCCGAAATGAGAGCTTTAGTACGCAGATAAAGACTTGTTGCATTCGCTTGTGGATCCTGATCGCTTAATAGAACTTTGTATCCCATGTTTGATAACGTATAAGCAATCATGGTGCTATTTGTTGTTTTACCCGTTCCACCTTTAAAATTTCCAAATGTAACAACAGTACATGGTCTCGACATTGCAGCTACTCTCCTTTTTATCTACAGTATACATGTAGACATTTGTATTATTTGAAATCATCATATCACTTTTTAACTTACAAGTCTTGTTAAAATCGAGTTTTTTTGTCGAAGAAGCCTGCTGCTTTCACGTTTAAAACACATATACAATAATACAAATCTACATATATACATGTAGATTTGTATTATTGTATATGATTTATTGTAAACCTATACTAAAAGCCGTTCCTCTAAACACTGAGGGTTAAGACATGCAACAGCCAATATTTACAGGTCTCTTTCAGTATATAAATAACGACAAATAGGCCTTTTAGGTTTCTTCTTTTAAACTAGCAATGAAATTTAATCTCTCTATTAAAGGCTTAGTTGAGCTTTACCGGCTTATCTAAAGCTTGAAAAGGGAATTCATACAAAGACCAGTGTGTCCGCCATCATGAAGCAAGCGCCACCCTTAGTTCCTGCGAAGAAAACAAAAAATACTTATATGTTGAGATGACTATTTGATTTTCGTTAACTGGACCAGTTGATTCAAAGCTAAGGATTTACACAGTAGACGCATTTCCTGCCATAAGCCCATATCCTCCGATTTCAAAGAGCCTTCTGCAAAAAGGTCTCACAGCATGCATATTTATTTTGGCAGCACCCTTTATACTTACACAGATGAACTCTTCTCGTCTAACTAACTAAAAAACGCGAAGTAGAAATTCTTCTTCTTTACTCTTTAATGTGTACGCTGTTCTTAGTATCAATATTAATACTGATACTGGTAACAAAAAAATATAGTACAAGGTTTGACTAAATGACCAACTGTTTAAATTGAAGAGTTTATCTACACATCTACAAATCAACACATATACATGTATATGTGTTGACAAACCGGCTGCTTCTCTCATTGTACTGTCTCGGCATATGAAAAAATGAATTAAGTTCGTTGAGACAAGATCATATCTGTATCCGCTGGTTATTGAGGAGACTATCCATATTAACCAGCGGGATTAGAAACCAATCCCTTCTTTTTAAATCCATACTTACATTTAAACCCTACTCGTAATGAATGAAGGAAAGTTCGAATCATATTGGTTGAGATTTTTCATGTTTTTATTTTGGCGTGTAAAGCTGACTTGATGCGAAGGTTTTTTTTCTATAAAGCTCTGCTTGTCGTATTACTTTAATTTATGCTCCTGTATTCTTTGAATATTTTCACTGTCCCTAATATTAATAATGACATTAGTAACAAAAAATCTAATGATGTCGTTTGGCCAGCTTCATTAGTGATCAAGGCATTAAGCAAATCTACACATCTACACATATACATATATATATATGTATATGTGTAGATTGGGAATCAGCTGCCTTTTTATTTACACCAGTTCTACATATACAAAAAACCATTTTTATTAAATTAAAGATTCCTAAGATAATCGGTATATTCGCGGGTAACGGATAAGGAAAGTCTTGACATCCTTACAGTCGAACCAAATTACTTTTTTATTTTATTCACACTTGTGTTCAGATATCTGGGATCATCATGGCGAACAATGGGCTGTTCTGTTCATGAAGTCCGGGATTTTCTGTGTTTTTGTACGAGGGGCCGATTTTGACTTAATTCAGATATTGTCTCAGTAACAGGCACTGCTGGATCATTTCACTTTTTAGTCTTGGTTTTTTTATACTTCCTCTTTCCTTAATGTCAATATTAATACTGTTATTAGTACTTAAAGTATAATGACGACAATTGTCCAAGCATCATAACTGTCTAAAGCATTCATTGGATTTTTAAGTATACACGTATACTTAAATACAAGTAGAAATGTATACGCATATATAAATATATATGTAGACGAAAGAGAAGTTTAATTTGGGGATGATATTGATATGAATAGATTATTTTGTTGGTAATGAGTAATGTAATTAATCCAAAAATAATCAGTGTCTCAAGACGCACTACGTATCCTATACAAATTTAAAAAGAATCATTATTTCAATTTTTATAAAATGCTCTGTACTAAGTTGGATGTGGAATGAAAAATCAATTGTTAAAATGACTGTGTTGCTGACTGGATATTTAATATGTTGATTCATAACAAAGATAAGTTTGTTTACACCTTAACTTTAATTTAAGTCAGAATATTAAATACTAAAGAAAAGTTTTTATTGAGAAAAATATGAATGTTAGTACTAACATTCATACCAATATTAATGAGACTGTTGAATAAAAAGTTGATTTTAAAAAAACCAGGCTGCTGACTCTATGTTCCAAATATAGATCCATTACAATCATGTATTCTTTTTACATCCTAACTTTGACTTAAGTCAAAATATCAAAAACTACATGAGGATTTTTACTACACAGGATATCCATATGAATATCAGTACTAATATTAGTATCAATAGCCGGTCATAAATCGTACTAGTAAAAATGCTGATACTGACCCTAAGAATTTATTTGCAAATTGATCAGGTACTAACATCGAAATATTTATTGCCGTGAATAATAAGAAGGCATGATTAATAGAATAAATATTAGTGGGTTTTCAAGTAATTTGAACAGGAAGAAGGGTGGTAACAGGATGAGAGTGATTGCTGTCAACAATAACAAGGGCGGGTCATTGAAAACGACCACAGCAACAAATTTAGCAGGGGTACTCGCAGCAGAAGGAAAAAGTGTCCTTATCATTGACGCAGACAATCAGAGCAATGTGGCATTGACATTTGGCAAAAATCCAGATGAATTTGAGGTCAGCTTATACGATGTCCTTATTAAAAACCTTAAACCAGCTGATGCTGTAGTGAATGTTTATAAAAACTTAGATATCCTGCCAGCGAATGATGATTTGATTGGATTTGATTTTGAGGTAATTGGCAAAAGCAAAAAGTATAAAGCACCTTTTTCTATTATGAAAAAAACATGCAGCGCTTTAAGAGAAGGGTACGATTACATTTTAATTGATACACCGCCGTCCCTTTCACTGATGGTTGGAAATGTGTTTGCTTTTGCCGATTCTGTGCTGATTCCTTTCTCACCGGAAAGCTACTCCATGCGTTCATTAGTGAAAGTATTGGGGACGATAGATGATTTTAAAGCACAATATAATCAGGATTTAAAAGTGCTGGGCGTGGTCGGAACAATGGTGAATTTTCAAACCATCCTCCATCAGGAAGTCATGCAGGAGACACGGAAATATTGTACTGAAAGCCAGATTCATTTGTTTGATTCGTATATCCCGCGAAGCATCCGGTTTGCAAGCAGCGTGGCTTATGAAAAAGTGCCGGCCACCTTAGCCAAAAAATCGACTGACATTGCCAAAAGCTATTTTGAACTATGGAAGGAGATTAAAGAAAATGAACAAGCAAGGTAAAGGGCTGGCAGGGTTTGGTGCAGTGGCTTCAACGACAGGTGCTGCAGTAAATACAGAAGAAGAAACGAAGGATGTGACGAATCAGGAAGTAAGCAGTAAGAGTGAAAATAACTCCAGTAGCAGTGAAAGCAAAAATTATCGATCTGCTTTAAACAATAGTGTAGGAGAAATTCTTCATTCGGTAACGAAGAAACCAAAGCCTATGATAAAGCGGCAGATTAGTGCTTATATTGATGAAGACGTGGCCAAAAAATTAGACAAGTTCGGCAAGGAGCATGGAAAGGGGGCTAAGTCAGAGCTGATTAATAACTTTTTAAAGAGTGTATTAAAATGAGTAATATAACGTCTGTGAAAATACATATCTACATAAATACATATATACTTGTAGAAATGTATTTATATAGATATGTAGACATAAGTATGAAAAGAGGTTTCGGTTTTTTCAATACTTCCAAATCAATTCCTTCTCCCGCTTGAAGCAATTATTTATTGTTTTCTGAGATTTGCCAGATCTTCCTCTGCCATATTTTATAGCCCGTTCATTGACTAAAGATTCTATCAACACAAATTTCTTCTATTATTTATGTAAAGCGCTGGGGCAAACTTCATACTGGGATTGATATTGCAGGCGGGAATGACCTAAACAAGCCGATTGTGTCTTTAATGACCGGTAAAGGGTACGGCTATTTAGTGATCATTAATCATGGAAATGGAGTGACTACCCGCTACGGGCATATGAGCAAAAAAGGGATCCCTGCCGGCACCACCGTTAAAGCAGGACAGCAAATCGGCACCATGGACAACACCGGCCATTCATATGGTGTACATCTTCATTTTGAAGTGCGGATAAACGGAGAAGCGGTTGATCCAATGGGCTATGTAAAAGATTTTTCGACCAAAGTAAATAACTAATGGCTTCAGGACGTTATACGATGCAGGAAAGCCATTACAGGAAGGTTTTCATCGAAAACGTCTGACGCAGGAATCTTCGGTGTCGGACATTTTCAAGCCAGTAAACCTTTATTAGAATACGTTTTTTGCATCTCAACGTCAGACGTAAGAGGTTTTTGGTGTGCCACCAAAATAAGTATCCGACGTTCTGTTTTTTTACCCTTGTTCTTTCAAGAATGAAAGCATATTTAACGTCATGAGAGGAGGTGAGTGTGGTGAAAGAGAAAGTGGAAGGATTAAAGGAACTGCTGCGAAACATGGAGATGCTGAAAAGTGATGTAATGGCGAGGATTCTTGAACTGGATGATAATGCGATGCTTCCGCCCATTTCTACTGTTTATCCTGGCGCGAAGGCAAAGACGTTAGCGGTGAATGGCTATCCCGTCTATCAATTCGCCTATGAAGGTGTGCTTCCGCTTTATCAGCAGGATGGAAAGTACAGAGCAGCCATACGCCATTATTATTTTCGGGCCACTTTTGAAGCTTGTGGGCAGCTTCCTTTTGAAAAAACATTTGATAAGGCAGCGATATTCATCATTTACTATTTTAAAGACCAAATAATCCGCGATCTTGACAATCGAAACCGCAAATTTTTGATGGATGCCATCAGGCAGACAGGCTTAATAACGGATGATAGCTGGCGTCATCTTGCCGTAATGGAAGAGGGCTTCCATGATCCTCATGGTGATCATGTGCAGATGTATGTATTAGCACGAGAGAATTTTACCGATTTTCTTGCGTACATGGAGCGTCATCACCGATACGAAATCTTCAAGCCGGATGCGATATTAAAAGCAGCCATTTTTGACGAAACAGATTGTCAAAAAAACAGAAAGAGTGAAGAGGAAAAAACCAAAGAAATCCCTGTTGAGGCATCAGAAGAGTACCGGCAGATTTGGAATTGAAAACAGGTAAGAACCGATCTGAAAAACAGAGGATTTTCCGGGTAAGAACTGCGGGGGCAAAAAGGGGGGACCAGATCTTACCTGCCCATTCTTACCTGAAAAAAGCATGCTGGCGCCTTATTATTACAGCAATCAAGCAAGGAATGAACGAAAAGCCCACGTTCTTACCCAAAAAAGAAAGGAAAACGGCTGGTGCGATCATGTTTTGAACCGGTGTTGCCGGATTGGTTCAAAAGAATAGGTTTAGTTGAACCAATTCGGAAGCATGGAGAATTGAGTGAAACTAAACAATCCCGGCTCAGCACAAGAAAAGGGTGAAGAAAGTGAGCGGAAAACAGGTGGTAAAGAGGATTCAGCCGCGTGATGTGGAGATGCTGCACATGCTCTACAAGTACCGCGCACTGAGTACGCAGCAGCTGATGCCTTGAAACAATACAGTCAATCTTGCAGCTCGGATTCATGCAGTAATCCTTTCTTTTCTACTTGCTTTTTTAATTCTTCGGCATGAGGGATGGATGGTGAATCGTACGGGCTTTTCCGCCAGCCCATATATCTCCTTTAAAGAGCGTACTCTTATCCTCTCTACTTTATGTCCTTCTAATTCTAGAGCCTTAACTATTACCAAATCAAAATCTTTTACAATTTCAGAAGAGCAGCCATTTACACGAATGAAATGCTGCATCAAACCCTTCCACTGTTCCTTTGTCGAAACTAACTCAGTCCGCATGATATGTTGGAACGAGTGACATTTCCTGCAAATGAGTTGAATGGCGATCAAATGGCATGCTTTATTGGAGAAATCGTATTCCTCTATTTCATGCAAGTGAAGGTGCCTCATTTCAGTCTCATGTTCAGGTGTCCAGCCACAAATAGAACACTTTTTTCCTTGCTGCTCCAATACGAAAGGACGCAATTTCTTTCCCCAGAAGTAACGGTTGACAGTGTTCCTTATTGTGTATCCATGAAACATAGGCGGCTTAGCAGAAGGGAGCAGCTTAAAGATCGTTATGTCCAATTCCTCTAGTTTTTTCTTTCTGCTTGTTTTTGTTTCTTCTCTTGTTTCCATAACATCACCTGCCTTATTAGCTTTACTGTCCTAGAAGATTTTAGTTGCTTATCAGTCTTGTGTAATTATCGCTGCTCATTAGGCGAAAAAGAAGAAATATTTATCCTATTGTCACCGGTGATAAAAAAGAATCCCGCTTCATTACTCGAAATTGGCGATACATTTTAAGGAGTAAAGACTCCGTCTGGTTTATTATCGTCCTCCATGAGGATTATTCAATTTTTTTGATTTTTTCCGAAAGGCTCTGTTAAAGTTGGCTGCTTGTTTATATACTGCGTTAAATTACTTGTTGCAGAAATTATATGTTTTTCCGCTAAAATATAGCCAAAAGCCACGTAATACCATTTAGAAATAGAAAGAATTTAATTAAAGATGTTGCTGTTTAGTACCATGTGGGCGGTCCGGCATAATATCCTTAATGACCTATGCCATCAGCAACGTGTCGAAAGGCAAGGAATTATTTGGGGAATTAAAAATTCAAGCAGCTTATAAAGGAGAAACTTGTACGGTAAAAGCAGCGGATGGCGGATGCCAGCGCTCAGGCTTCTATTAATGCTATAAATACCATGATTGTCGGTCAACTGCTTTCAGTTAAATAAACGATCAACCTCTATTTTAAATCAACGCATACTCTTTCTCTGAAACACAGGGATAAAGTAAAACCCAAAAAGAAGCCGGGCACCGCCTGACTTCTTCCGTACTTGCTAAAAAACGTCTCAGTTTTGAACTTATGAATTCATTCTTTCACAACATAAGCACTCTTGCTCTCTACGCCAGATGCGGACAACGAAGTAATGCCATACGTATACTTGCGGTCAGACCGCGCTCCCTTATCTAGAAATGCCGTCTTTCCGTTTGTGTTGTACACAATACCTGCAATGTTGCGCGCATCTTCATAGGATCCTTCTTTACTTCCGGCAAAACGATAGATCACGTATTTTCTCGGCTGTTTGCTATTTTGATCCAGAATCTCTATCTTTCTGCCGTCAGCTTCTTTTTTTACCTGTACAGCAGTTGGTTTTCCAGGCTGCGCAGGATCTTTCCAGGCCATTTCGGGAGTCATAGCAGTGTAATTGTAAAGCTGCTGCTTCAGAATCGTTGCGTAGCCAAGCGAATTTTTCTGTATGCTCTTCAAGGAAAAGTGCATTTGGCCTTTTGCCATTTTGTCTGCCCGATTCGATACGATCTGGTTCGGCAACTCCATTTTGTTTTTCCACGCGGGATCAGAATCCTGGCCGACTTTATAATCAGCTAGGCCCGTGTAAAGGTGAACCGGGTGAACCTTCGCGTATGTTTTCACTTCATTGCTCCACCAATTCAGGAGTACATGATATTTCGCGGCTGACAACTTTTTCGACCAGTAAATCTGCGGTGTAATGTAGTCGATGGTTCCTTGCTTAATCCATGTCCGTGTGTCTGCATATAAATCATCGTAATTATTAACCCCGGCTTGTGTTGCACTTCCTGTTGGATCAAGCGATTTATTACGCCAGACACCAAATGGTGAAATACCAAATTGAACATGCGGTTTCGTCGCCTTGATCGTGGAATAAATATTCTTCACCAGCTGATTGACATTATTACGGCGCCAGTCTGCTATGTTTTTAAACGATTTTCCATATTTTTTAAAGGCTGCTTGGTCTGGAAATGATTCATTCTTAATTTTGTATGGATAAAAGTAGTCGTCCATATGAACTGCATCAATATCATAATTCGCTACCAGTTCCTTTATAGAGGAAATCAGGTAGTTTTGCACCTCTGGAAGACCCGGATTTAAATAATATTGCTTTCCATATTTCACGACCCAGCCCGGATTCTTGCGCGCTGCATTCTGAGATGAAAGGCTTGTCAGCGCCTGCTCCGGCATCGTGACGCGGTACGGATTAATCCAGGCATGCAGCTCCATGCCGCGGCTGTGCGCTTCCTGAATCATAATCAGCAGCGGATCATAGCCTGGGCTTGTCCCCTGTTTTTTTCCGGTGATGTAAGACGACCAAGGAGCCAGCTTCGATGGATACAGCGCATCACTTGCCGGCTTCACCTGATAAATGACCGCATTGAACTTGCTGGCCTTTAACTGATCCAGTGTCTGGCGCACCCAGGCGGTATACTGGGATTTATTCATTCCGGCCTTCATATCACTGTTTTGCACTGTCGCAATCCATGCCGCCCGCATTTCTCTTTTTGGCGGCACTGAATTTGCTGCATTAGAAGGCAGAGGAATCAGAGACATGCATAAAATAAAAATAATTACCCATGCAAACCAATTATATTTGGTCTTTACTGCTTTTTTGTCTTTCTTTCTATCATTACACACTATTATTTTTACCTATTCCTTTCAACTTATTATTTACTATTATACGACAAAATATGAGGTAATTGGGAAATAATTTAAAAAAATAAATATCGTTATTAATATAGCTAATGTAGAAATGAAAATACTATAGAGGCACATAACAGGCAGGATGTATACCTTAGAAACGGTCGTTTGTTCACTACTTGAAAACTGTATTTAAGGACGATGATTGGCAGTGTGGATACAGCCACGTTGTTTTTTGTATGAACCAAATGTTTAAAACCCAGTTTAAAAGCGAATAATAGTGGAAATGGAAACCGCAATAAAGAGGTGGAAAGAATATGAACCCATATACCGTGATGGTCGTGCACAATGCATTTGAACAAAAAGAGACGATTACCTGCTCCTTGTTCATTATTGATGAAGAAGCATTATCAGTGCTTTATACGGAAGGATTTAGTGTGAAAACAAAAAAAGAAGTTGATGCGTATGTCGAAAAGGTAAAATGGCGCTTTCTACGGTGCATATAGAAACGTTTTTTGCGCTAAATAGGTGCATGATCGTTGAAGGACAGGAATTGCTTTAAATCAAGAGCCTTCTTCTAAAAACGTTGGCCGCCATAAGCGCCGATGGGCTCTTGATCAGCCACTATAAAAAGCAAGGCCGGTAACAGCTGCAACATTTCTTGTTCTGTTATTCCGTTTTTAACAAAACAAAACGATAAAGTAACTGGCGAATATGCTCCCCAGCAATTAATACCGTTGAAGTTATGAGCTTTTGCTCCATGGAGATATCTTCGTTTTTCGCTGTTTCTCCCTTGAAAATATCATTCGTCTAACTTACATAGTCGAGGGCACAGAATAGATGACGAACCCCCTGCGTCCGGCGATACGTGGCAGCGAGACGGTCTGGGTGCTTTTCTTGAAACCACCCTTTCCCCGCATGCGGTCGGATAGACAGCGGACCGAACTCATCTACGCACAGGACACGGCCGTCTTTTGGTGGGTTTTCATACAGCTCTTCTATTCTTTTTTTTCGCTGAATTCAGGGTCATTGGATTCTTTCCATGTTTTCGTGTGCTGATAAGTGATGTCGGCTTCGTTCAAGATCACGCGGATCGTTTCGATGCTGATCGAATCCACAATCTCTTTTTCCAGCATGGCTTTTTTTAATTTGGACAGAGACCATATGGTAAACGCACTAGTCTGTTAAATGCATAGATGCACCAGATTGTGCATATATTAACAATTCCACTACCGTAAAAAAAAGGAGATGGGACTATGACGATTATGTTGCTGGAGCGAGAAGAGCAGTTTCAATTGCTGGAAGAAGGAGACCTGCTGTTAATTAAATGGCAGGAGAGCTCAAGAGAATTTCAGACAGAGGGACCGCTTTCCTATTACTCATGTGACGGCTTAAACCGTTTTGGTGAAGCCATCCTTCAAAAAAACTGGAACCATTATTTGGTACCAAAACGGTATCTGGCGGGCAAAGGCGCTGTACGAAAAGCATATCTGGTCAGAGATTTATCCCTTAAGCTGGAAGATGTTTCAGAAGAGCAGGTAACCATGATAAAAAATGCACTCGGGATGGATAAATCCTTTGTGCCAACGAAAAACAAAGCGTACACGGAAGGTGAGGACGCAAACTGGGAAGACCTCGTAGAAAAGAGGTTTGCCGAAAAGAGAGAAGGCTTTTATGGAGGACAGATTTGCTACTGTTTAGTATATGAAGCAGCAAAACTTCTTTACGGGGAGCCGCTTTCCTCCCAAACGTTCGAAAGACTATAAAACCATACATCAACATCCTGCTTGCACCACCCTGTGGTGCAAGCTTTTTGTGCGTCTGCAGAAATGATGAAAACCTTTTGTCTCCCAAGTCTTTGTTTATTTTGCTTTCCGTACAAAGGGACAGGAAGCAAAGCGAAAAAGGTTCTGCAAACGGACATAAAAGAAACTAATCCCATGAAAGGGATAGATTTTGAAGAGTACTCATGCTCTTTTTATTTGCTTTTATATCAAGTTGATCAGCGATAATTTAATCAAACTTTATTTTTAAGAAAAAAAGAAAGCTAAACAGCCTGACTCCTATAGAATACAGAAATCAGGCTGCAGCATAACCCTGGGATTTTTTAACCGTCTACTAATTAGGAGCTTGACCAACGATACAGGGGGCATTTTTTACTTCTCACTTCATTGTTTCACTTCAAACAGCGTTGGGGCGGTTTTTTAATGAAATTTATTTCCAAAGTGGTCATATTCGATTTTTTAAAAAAATAAAATCGGGAAACTGTGCAACTTGTATCAGTTAAACAGTAAATTTCTCTACCTCTGATTGAAGATTTTCTGCCACATTTGCTAATCCTTCAGAGCTATGTGCAATTTCTTCAACTGTAGCCGATTGTTCCTCTGCAGAAGCGGCTACTTCTTGAGATGCTGCGGCAGTTTGCTGCGTAATACTGGCAATTTGTTCAATCGATCCAAGAACTTCTTTTATGTGATCTTCCACGCGGGTAAAATATTCTTTTACTTCTTGGGCATCTTTTTCGGTAGAAAGAACCTGTTCTACGATTCGTTGCAGCGCAAGACCGCCATCTTGTATAGTGTTCACTTGAGCTTGAAGAGAAGCTGAGTTTTCGATCATCAAGTGGACTGTTTCATTTGTTTCCAATTGAATATCTTTAATCAATGTACTAATCTTAGTGGAATTCAGCCTTGATTGTTCAGCCAATTTTCTCACTTCATCCGCTACAACTTTAAAGCCGTTTCCATGTACGCCAGCTCTGGCAGATTCAATGGCAGCATTTAGCGCCAGCAAATTTGTTTGGTCTGAAATAGAAGCAATAATGGTTGTGATTTGTCCAATTTCCTCTGAACGTTTCCCTAGTTGTTGAACGGATTCAGACGCATGCTGAACAGATTTAGAAACATTCGTCAGTTGTTTGATGGCTTCTGAAATCGAAGTTTCACCCTTATTTGCAAAAACGGTTGTCGTTTGAGCCCGTGATAACATGGCATCTGCTTTATGGCTGCCAATTACCGTTTCTTCAACGGATTCTTGCATTTTGTGAAGAATTCCAGTTGTCACATCGGCTTGACTGGTTGCCCCATCTGCTATTTCATTAATGGTCTGGGCTACTTGACTGGATGCTTCTATTGATTCTTCAGCGCTTGCAGCAAGTTGCTGTGAAGCAGAGGCTATCTGTTCAGCACTTACCTTTACACTGCTGACAATCGTCCTTATATTGCCTATGAAACGGTTCGTTGCATGTCCAAGCTCTCCAATTTCATCTTTACTGGCGACAATAATTTTCTTTGTTAAATCTCCACCACTCTCCGCTAAACTGTTAAGTTCGTTTCGAAGAACGATAATCGGTTTGGTGATTCTTCCTGTAAATACATTGGCAAAAATCAGTACAAGGAGAGCGACAATTATCATGGTGCCAAAGATTTTCCAAAGCAACGATTTTACCGGAGCAAATGCTTCTTCTTCATCTATTTCAGCAAGGATGACCCATTCTAAACCTTTAATGCTTAAAGGGGCGTATGCACTTAATACATCACTTCCCCGATAATCTTTTATTACCTGAGTACCTGTTTTTCCTGTCAATGCTTGTTCGGTGGCACGTGTTTTTACTTCTTGAACGCCTATAGAGCTTTCTGTACTAAAGCGTGAATTGGATCTCATCAGGTAGTCATTTCCAACCAAATAGGTCTCTCCAGTTTTCCCTAATCCGGTCTTTGTCTGCATCATACTTGTAATACGCTCATCTGACAGCTGTAAACCCAGAACCCCAATAAGGGAGCCTGCGTCGTTATGCAGGGGATAGGTGAGAAAAGCGGCGGGAGCATTAGATGGTTCATAAAACGCGTAATCCACAATCGTATAATCGTCTTTTCCTTGGGTAAACCCTTTGGCGAGTCCCGAGTCTTTATAAGGTCCATTAAGGAGATTGGTTCCTAAATCATCCTCTTTGGCTACTGAATAAAGAAGATCCCCCTGATTGTTGATTAAAAACAAATCATAAAACCCGTAAGTGGAGATAAAGGTTTTAAAAAAATCTTCTGCGTTCTTCTCTAAGGTTAAAGGTCCTCGTTTTTGTGAAACAGAAGAAGATCTTTGTGAGAGCAGAGACATGCTTTCTTTTGCTATATCCGTTTTAGAAAGAATCGTGATATCGCCTTCACGTTCCTCAAAATATTTTTCAATATTTTCCGCTTTTAGGTCACGCATTGAAATGAGCTGATTGGTGATTGCTTTTTCTAAGGAGCTGGTAGATGCATTAATACTAAGACCCATGATGACAAACATTGGAATTAGACTAATAAGTAAAAATGAAACAAGCATTTTTTTCTTCATGATTGTTCCTCTCAGATGTTATTTTTTCAATATTTTAAAGGTAATATATTCATTCATTACCAATTTATTATTATACAATAAACAGAGAAATACAGTTCGAAAGTTTTATAAATTTAGAAATTAGATAAAAATAAGGGATTCATTATAAAATATAACAAATGTTTTCTGAACAAAAACAAGCTCCATTCCCTGATTAATAAGGAATAGAAGCTATTTTTGTCAGTATGCTGGGTACAAAATGATTTTCATTTGGTATCGCTTGCAGCTTTGCTTGCCGGCAAACCCCCGCCAGGATCTGCCACAATTGCAACTCGTTTTTACCTGCAAAGAGGAGACAGCGGCGCAAAAGTAAAAATGTTGCAGGGAAACCTTATCAAGCTTGGTATTGATCCAGGTACCGCGGACGGCGTATATGGTATCGGAACAATGAACGCAGTCATGACCTTGCAATGCCGCATGATTTAGTCGTGGATGAGATTGCTGGCTATACAACTTTGGCCAAGATCGACCAGCTGCTTAAAGAAAAATCACTCGTTGGAACACCAGGTGTATTTCGTGTTGTTACTGGCACATTTGGCACGCCAGAAGCAGTCCAAACAGCAGCAAAAGAAATCGGGTTCAATGCGTTTAAGGGATAAAAGGACAACCGGGTTTACACAGGCTTGCTCACGTCGCTTGAACCTGCACAAGAATCCTTTCAAATCATTCATGATAATTTCGGCTACAATCCATCAATCAAATCTTACAGCAAGAGTGCATAACAAAATAGCCCGCCTGCTCATAGGGGGGACTGACCCCATAGAGTGAGACAAAGAAAAACACCTTTAAGTTAAAAAACGGGTATGTAATTACCTAAAAAACCAACTTGGAGGTGTTTTTCTTTATGGGTACGAGAGTGAGTTATCCAGCAGAAATAAAAATGAAGGCTGTACAGATGAGACTAGCTGGAGTGGCTGTTAAAGAAATAATGAACGAATTAAACTGACATGCGGAATGTCAGATAGAAGTGTAATTATTTTGTCGAAAATTGTCTTGGGAAATTTTAATTAAACAAAACTCCCGTTTTGCGTCTGGAGAGAGGTGAACATTTCTTTCCCTTCAATAGCCTATTTTAATAAAACAGGCTACAGCCATAAGTATGCATTCACTTTTAAAAGGAGAGTTGCGATAAAAAGGGGAAATACATTATTCTAAAGAAGATTATCTAGTACTTTACGTTTATACATTAAATGAATGGTGGGTGACTCGTGGAGCTTATAACAAAGGACTTACTCATTAATGTTCTGTTTATTCTTCTGCCCGTATTATTAATGCAAATGTTTTACTTGTTAAAATATATATATCGACTTAAAAAGCTGAAAGAGTCATGGTTTCTATTTTTCCCTCTTATTTCAATGATTTTGTGTATGCTTTTCCCATTTTCTTTAGGGAGTGGATTAACTTGGGATCTTAGAAGTGTCCCTTTTCTATTAGGTATGCTGTATGGAGGACCAAAATATAGAGTTTGTTTATTGTCTTTACTTCTAATGGTTCGGTACCTGATAGGTGGGACCGGTTTTTATATAAGCGCTTGTACGTTTGGAACAATGGCCATATTAACAACCTTTTTGTCATCTTACTATTTGAAATTAAATTTAAAACATAAATTGGTGTTGAGTGGACTACTGGTTTTTGTTTTAACTTTCATTACTTTTGTTGCCTCCATACAGATTGCCGAAGTTAACTTGACTGCAAGTATGTGGATTCAATATTTTGTGATTAATGTTGTGGGCATGTTGATTGCCACAGCTCTTTGGGAAGTCATTCAAATGAATTTTGAAGTACTGCAAAAGTTAATGAAAGCAGAAAAATTAGAAGTGGTAAGCAACCTTGCTGCTAGTATCTCTCATGAAGTAAGAAATCCATTGACAACCAGCAGAGGATTTATGCAACTGTCGTATGAAGGGGACATACCTCCGGAAACAAAAGAGCATATTCTTATCTCAATTCAAGAGCTGGACAGAGCAACAGAAATTATTAATGATTATTTAACGTTCGCAAAGCCAGCACCTGAGCAAAAAGAGAACATCATTATTTATGAAGAAATCCATCATGTAATTAATCTCCTCACCCCTTTAGCGAATATGAACAACGTTAAGATAGGGTTACGTATTGAAAAAAATGAAGGTCATTATATTTTAGGAGAAAGAAAAAAATTAGAGCAGGCTCTGGTTAATATAGTGAAAAATGGAATAGAATCGATGCATGATGGGGGAAAGTTGGAAGTTGGTATAGACTATTGCCCTCATATTCTGCGTATTAATATCCGTGATCAAGGAAAAGGGATGACACGAAAGCAAATTGATCGTCTGGGTGAGCCCTATTTTACAACAAAAGAAAAGGGGACAGGCCTAGGTATGATGGTTTCTTTCAGTATTATTCAGGGAATGGGCGGAAAGATTACTGTTAAAAGTGAGATTGAAAAAGGGACATGCTTTTCAATTGAATTTCCAATTGCCAATGTCTGAGTAAGCTTATTATTATCTTCTTTGATTTCTTAATGAAATTAAAAGAAAGATACTCAAAGAAGGAAGCCCAATTCAAAGAATGCTGGGCTTTTTTGTTTTTAATTATAATCATTCCCATCTGCAAGCTGAATCGAGAGGATGTCTTTAATACAATAAGAGCCGTCTGTCAGAAGCAAGCGGCCGCTTTCTGGACTTATTAATGACTTTGCTACGCCGAATCCTTCAATGTAAGGAAGTCTAAATGTGTTCACCTGCAGCTCCACTTCTCTTTGTTCGTGATAAGACTCCACCACAATCCTTTGCATCTCTTCTAATGCCTGCTCATCCAGATAGAGAGGGTGAGTTTCTTTTTCTCTTTTTTCGTTTTCTAATTTAATTTGTTCACCATGCTCAGCTAACATTAGTCCTTGCCACTTAATCATTCCGCGATCCTCATATAATTTCTTCACCAACATCACTCCTTTATGAGAATATTTGTTCGTAAGGTGATTCTTCTACAGTATAAAATGTCAGGATTGAAAATGTGAATAAAAAACCAAAAATATGTTCGTGTTTTATTTGAGAACAAAACAAATGTTCGTCATTCTGAAAGAGTACGAAAAAATATGAAACACTTATTCCTTATACTAATGAGAAAACGTGTAGACGACGAGTAATCTGAAAGCGTGTGAAAAAATACGATATTCACAAAAGTGATGTGATACATATCTTTTCTTTTGCTATTTTACACTTGGCTGACAGCGACGAGTATCGCCTATAATGTTTTAATAATCGCGAGTATTTATCGGGAGTCCGTGGAGTGGTAGAAGAGTTGGATTCTTGGCATGTTTATAAGGCTGGCCTGACGAAGGCAGTTCATCCCCTGCTTGCCGCTGGGCTACGCCCGTTATGCGGTGGGAGGCAGGGAGTATTCCTGTTTTAAAATTTGATAAAACAGCTTTTTTGGTGAAAAAGTTAATAATGATGGTTGAGCAGCATATAAAAGACTAACTGATTGTTCACAAACGCAATCTGGAAACAGTAGTGAAAGATGGTGGTGAACAGGATGAAGAGCCATGCTGCAGGGGAGATAAATGTATTCAAAGTGGCAGCTACTTACATTGGAACAGTAGTGGGAGCCGGTTTTGCTTCTGGTCAGGAAGTTCTGCAATTCTTTAGCGCTTTTGGGCTCAAGGGGATATTCGGAATTATCCTCTCGACATTCCTGTTTTTTTTCTTTGGATATATCATTTTACTCATAGGGAAAACATACGATACAGCTTCATATGTTGACATTATACGGTTTTCGAATGGTCTATTCCTTGGCGCGTTGATTGATGTGATCATTACCATTTTTTTATTTGGGGCTCTAGCGGCAATGATAGCAGGGGCAGGCGCAATATTTGATGAACAATTTCATTTGTCACCATTATGGGGCATGTTATTAATGGCCGCCATCTCTCTTCTTACGGTGATAGGCGGTATTAATGGTGTTGTGAATGCCATTAGTTATGTCGTGCCAGTTTTACTAATAGCGGTTTTTTTTGTGGCCGTCTACAGCTTATATGTTGATCCCATAACGGCTGCTGATTTGCAGAGTGCCAATGCTTTACAAGGTGCTGGTCCAAATTGGTTTGTATCGTCCCTTAACTATACTTCCTACAATCTTGTTATTGCAGTGGCTGTGCTGGCTCCCATGGGGGCAAAAGCAAAAAGCAAAAAATCAATTTTCTGGAGTGCACTTTTAGGCGCACTGGGTCTTGGTCTGGGAACAACAGCCATTTTCCTAAGCATTGTAACGAATATAGAGATGGTTCGGAATGTTGAAGTGCCTATGATCGCGATTTCTTCGAAAATCAATGTCTTTGTCCAGCTCTTGTTCGCCGTTGTGTTATTTGCAGAAGTTTATACCACGGCTGTCGGCAATTTATATGGATTTGTTTCAAGGATGAATTCTCTATCCGGCCGCTTTCGTGTCCCAGTCATAATTGGAACAACGATAGCTGCTTTTCTCGTTAGTCAGGTGGGCTTTTCTTCTATGGTGAAATATTTATATCCTGCGGTGGGATACGGCGGCTTGCTGTTTTTGGGAGGATTGCTTTATGTTTGGATTTGGAAACGAGATGAATTAAACCAACGGAAGAATAAATAACGTATTTATGATAAGCCGTTTATTCGCTGTTTAAAGGTTTGAAAAGTTCAATATTTAGAGGGAGCCCGATTAATCAGGCTCCTTTTTTCAATTAAAGGAGAAAATGAAGAAAGATGATCACTGTTATGATTATAATTTTATTCTGAATGGGCACTTTGAACGGAAATGATAAAGCAATATCGGTAGAATGTTAAAATATTTTTGGTTATCTCCGCCAAAGTTCAGTTGTTTAATAAGAGTTAATGTAGTAATCTTTAATGGACTTTCCTAGAGAACAAAATTAACGGAGTGAGCTTCTTTGATCTTTAATTCATTTGAATTTATTTTTATGTTTTTGCCCACAGTTTTTGTAGTTTATTTTATCTTAAATAAAGTGAACTTTACTTTATCAAAAACCTGGCTGTTTTTGGCTTCTTTGTTTTTCTATGGCTGGTGGAATCCTGTTTACCTGCCGCTTCTTTTGCTTTCTTTGACTGTAAACTATATTATCGGAACCAGTCTGGGACGAATGACAAACCAAAAGAAGAAAAAAGTTCTGCTTACGTTTGGGATTCTTTTTAACATAAGTTTGCTGGGGTATTTTAAATATCATGACTTCTTTGTGGAGAACATCAATGCTGCGTTCGGTACAGATTTTGTCATTTTAAACCTTGTGCTGCCGCTGGCGATTAGTTTCTACACGTTCCAAAAGATTCCGTACCTTGTCGATTCTTATCGGGGAGAGACGAGAGGATATAACCCGTTGAATTACGGCTTGTTCCTCACCTTTTTCCCGCAGCTGATTGCGGGACCCATTGTTCAGCACAATGACGTAATGGTCCAGTTTGAAGATAAAGAAAACCGAAAGATGAATTACAACAATATTGCTACCGGCCTTTTTATATTTGGCATAGGTCTCTTTAAAAAGGTAGGCATTGCCGATACATTTGCCGAATGGGCAAATAAAGGCTACAGCACGCCGGATACCCTTACCTTTGTTGACTCATGGGTAACAGCTTTATCTTATACATTCCAGCTTTATTTTGATTTCAGCGGATACTCAGATATGGCGATTGGAGCAGCGCTATTATTCAATATTGTACTGCCTGTAAACTTTAATTCTCCTTATAAAGCGTTAGGGATTCAAGACTTCTGGAGAAGATGGCATATGACTCTTTCCAGATTTCTGACCAATTATATTTACATTCCACTGGGCGGAAACCGCAAAGGTGTGACAAGAACCTACATTAATATTTTAATTGTGTTTTTTGTCAGCGGAATTTGGCATGGGGCTGGCTGGACGTTTGTTATTTGGGGAATCATGCACGGAGCAGGAAGTGTGATTAATCGACTGTGGAGCGAGGCCGGCTTTAAGCTGCCTAAACTGCTGGCTTGGTTTATTACATTCCAGTTTGTGAATGCTGCTTGGGTATTTTTCCGAGCACCATCCGTCGAAGTAGCTCTTCAAGTACTACGAAGCATGGTTGGCTTAAATGGATTCAGCCTGCCGGATGAACTGAAAAACAGCTTATTCAATTCGTTTAACCTGCCATATTATGATTTTACAATAATGGAGAATTTCACAGAAGTTGCCGTTCTCTTGTTGGTCGGCTTTCTTATTGCTGTTTTTGCCAAAAATTCAATGCAGCTTAAAGATCAGTTTAAACCAAACTGGATGACAGCAGTGTATCTTGCTGCCTTGGTGATCTATTCAGTACTCCAACTGCAAAATGTTTCAGAATTTCTATACTTTAACTTTTAAGAGGAAAGCTTATTATAAAACTATCCTCAGACTATCGACAAAGCCGCTATTCAAATCTTCATTTGAGGCGGCTTTGTCTTTTTGGCGTTATGGGGCGGATGTGTTCAACAACATCAAAAATTGGTTTTTTCGAAATTCTGAAATCTACATAAATGCATGTGAATTTGCAGATTATAAATATATAAATAATGTAGTGCGCCAAATATCGACGCAAAAGATCTTTTTGAAATTTTCTAATCCAATCCAATCAAGTTGGCAGGAGGTGAGCGGTACAAGTCATAATTCGTAAATAATGACACTGTGCCTGCACAGAGTGGAGAGGCTCGTTTCGGTCACGGCGTTTGCCATTTTGATAGGCGTCTTTTGCTATGAAATAGTAGAGGGTGAGGCCTAAAACAGTCAAAATCACTGCAATGATGCCCTGGGTCAGAAAAAAGATAGAATTATCCCGGGGAGTTTGTTCCCCGAGAGTGAAAATCCCCCAGTAGCCCATATTTAAAAGATCTTTAAATGTGAAAATAAAGGCTAAACCGAACACTAAAAAAGCGGCACCCTTTAAATATTGTTTATTATAAATCTGGCCTAGACCTGGAATGATAGAAAGGAAAGCATCATCCAGCGACGCTTTCGGCTCTGATTGATCTGCTGCAATTAAACCAAGTGCACTATCAGGCAGCCTCCATACTTCAGCCATTTCTGGCACATTCGGAATCTCTTCTTCTACCTTCAATTCTTGAAGCAGCCTTTCTAAGCGCGGCAGTAATCACATCGGGTCCTGTGCCCACATCAGCGAGTAAGTGGCGGGAAGTGCAAATTAGATAGTTCCAGTTGAGAATATTTGAAGAATAATATGCATAAACTAGAATGAGACTAGTATGAAAAAGGTGTTGAATATTTTTATCACAGGGGTTGTGACTTTAGCATTTCTATTCTCGAAATAAAAATAAAGATTGTGAAATCAGCAGTATGTATGGAATTTATTTCGTTTTTAAAGAAGTTTATACACAATAGAAACTGGATCTCATACTATTTAACGAAAAGGGGCGGTTTAAGCATGAAAATCAATTTACCAATAGAAGCAATGGAGGAAGTTATTAAATCCTTAGAGATTAAAAATCAAGCCCATACGCGATTCAATGGTCAGGATTATTATTTCAAGAAAGAAAGATTTTCATTTGAATCCGGTACGACTCCAGACTTTTCTGATACATTAAATGCGCTTGACAAAAAAGTTGAAAAAATTATTCAACATGAAGCAAGATCTGAAAATTTCGTTTTTGCTACAATTGGTCGTGTTCGGGAGCAACAGAAAAATTCAGAATCTGGAAAAGTTGTTTACATTTACTTTTTTTCAAACAATAAATTCGATACAGTGTTTCCAGATGAACTAGTCAGTCAGTATGAATTGCACACCTGGATAAAGAGAGTCTGAATAATCGATCATTTTTTCACAATCGAATCCTACATAAGGGTTCTTTTTTTGACTCTATTTATAGTATTTTCTGCAGTTTGAAGGAACCAAATACGTAATAGAAAGAGGAAAAATACCCACACCTATTAGGTGTGGGTATTTTAATTTTTGCTAAAAGATAACTATCTTCAATTTGTCTTCAAGAAACTTTCTCTTGCATATTATTTTAAAAAGGTATTTTTTATTTCTTTATTTTGTGATCCGTTTTGCGCCAAGGTACCGTTGAGACCAGTAAGAATTATCCAGTGATGCAACGCTTACTCCTTTTGAAGAAGAAGTATGGATAAATTGATTGCCGCCCATATAAATACCTGCATGAGAAGCGCCTTTTTTATACGTCTCGAAGAACACAATATCACCCGTTTTTGGAGAAGAAACCTTTGTGCCTGCTTTATAAATATCCGCTACCGTTCTTGGAATGGTTATTCCTGCCCCGTTATCAAAAACGTACTTTAAAAATCCGCTGCAGTCAAATCCGCTCGGAGTCGTGCCGCCCCATTTGTATGAAACACCTATGTATTTTTTCGCTTCGCTTACAAGATTGGAAGAACTGCTGTAAGAAGCGGCTTTCACTTGTGAGGTTGCTTTTTTTGTTACACCTAATGCTTTATATGTATTGGCTCCTACAACTCCATCAGCCCGCAAGCCGTGTTTTTTTTGAAAATTTATGACAGCTTTTTTAGTGCTTTTTCCGAAATAAGCATTTCGATGGCTTGAATTAAAAAATCCTTTTTTTTGCAGTGCGTTCTGTAATTCTTTTACGTCTTGATGGGTCGTGTTTGCTTGTAATGTCCGATCGCCTAATGCTGCTTCACTGTTGAGTGGTCCGCTAAGCAAGATGCCTGTAACGGCCAATGCTGCTATCATTTTTTTCAAGTTTACTTTCCTCCTGATACCCTTTTGTAACTTTATTGAGTTTAGCATGTAAACATCACAATTATATTTTCATAATATAACAATTTGATTACAAAACATTGCAGTTTTACAACAGAAAATGCGATGAACGAGATTTTTTAGCAGTTATTCTCAAGAGAGGAAAATTTCTTGGTAAAGTTTTAACGATCTGCAGAATTTATAGTGGGGATTGGTTGAAACAACAATAAGAATCGTGTGGAGAATTTTTTTTAAGGCATTTTGAGCAGCTATGTATAAAGTGCTGGATTGGATTATTCACTCAGCTGAAAGCGAATGTTTGAGAGGAGAAGAGCCAAAGCTTTATAAAATAAAAAGTAACAGAAGCACTAACCAAATGAAAAAACCGCTGAATGCAGCGGGGGACTGACACTATAGAATGAAACAAATAAAAACACTTTTAAGTGGAAAAACAGGTATGGACTACCTAAACCAACTTGGAGGTGGTTTTTCTGTGGGCACATCCCAAAATCCACCTATTATCGCTGGAGGAAAAAAATCAAACAGAAACATCCAGGCAGGCGATCATGAATACCGGCAATCTATTCAATTGCCTGTTTCGCTCTCTTCTTTTAAAACAGCTGAAAATACGCGCATCCAATTTCCATGAAGCCATTTTTTTACCTGTTCTTCTTTATACTGCTTGAGCAGTGCTTCAATAAGAATAATGTAGCGCTCTCCATTAATTAAATCATCCATCGTATAATCCATTCCATCAAAATCAGATCCAAAAGCAAGATGATTTTCTCCTCCAAGAGCAAGGACATGATCCACATGCTTGAGAAAATGGATAACATTCACGTCTTTTTTGTTTGTAATAAAAGCAGGGATAAATGTCAGCCCTACCACGCCGCCTTTTGTGAAAATGGCTTTCAGCTGCTCATTCGAAAGATTCCGCTTATCAAAATAAACGTGTTGACAGTTTGAATGAGACGCAATAAAGGGATCTTTTGATTCTTCTACGACATTCCAAAATCCCTTTTCACTGAGATGGGAAACATCAAGCATGATCCCCAGCTCGTTCGCTTTATGCAGCACTTGTTTTCCGAATACAGAAAGACCGCCTGCCTGGGGCTCTTCCACTCCATCAGCCGCTTCGTTGCGGAAATTCCAGGTGAATCCTAAAGCTCTCAAACCGAGCCGGTATAAAATAGTTAAGTATAAAAGGTTTCCTTCCAGCGCATCCGCACCTTCCAGTGATAATATCCCGCCTCTTATGTCCGCTTTTTCCGCACAAACTTTTTCAAGATCCCGAGCGCTTAGGATAGGAATCAAGGAATCCTTTTTCACTACATCACTGTGAAACTTCTCAACCATTTTCAGCGCGGTATAAAACCGCTGATTCGAAGGAATGCCGGGCGGAACAAAGACGGCAAAAATTTGTGCCGCCATGTTCACTTTTTTCATGTATTCAAATTGGGACTCCATTTTATTATTCGGCACATGAAAAGACAGCCCTTCATCCCTGATTAATTTACTGAGCGCATCACAGTGAGCATCTATGATTTTCATTCATTTTCCTCCTTGTTCTGGTGAATTCTTTCTCTACTAATCGTTAATACCACACTAGACATTTTTTGTAACGCACGCACGCTTGGATTCAATCGATCTCAACATAAATGCGAATAGGATGAAATGGATGAGGCTGCTGTGCTTCGCCAAGCAACTAACTCAAGACGGCGCTCATTAGACAGGGGCAAAGCATCGTTAATTTTATATATTTCACAAAAAAAGGATGATTATATGGTATACTTAAAGAGACGGAATAGAACAAATTTCATATTTTGAAAAACACCTCACATGATTAGCGTTTTGGCTGTAAGCCTGCTTGCTCTATACGATTATTGTGAGGTGTTTTTTTATATATATAAATGGAAAAAAATATATAATATGGATATTATAATAAAAACAGGATGGGGCGTTATGATGAAAAAAACAGCACTTATTTATTGTGAAGGTCACTTTGGAACAATGGATGGCAAAACGGCCAATGGCCTTATTAGAAGCTCAAGAAAATATGAAATTGCCGGCGTCATTGACAGTACAAAGGCAGGCATGGATTCAGGTGAATGTTTGGAAGGCAAAAATAATGGGATTCCGATATTCGAAAGCCTTGAACATGCAGTTAAAATGTTGCCCCTATTACCAAATCATTTTATTTACGGAATTGCGCCGGCAGAAGCATTTTTAAAAGAAGATGAACGAAAGATCATCATGAAAGCAATAGAACTCAAGATGGAGATCATCAATCCACTTCATGAATTTTTTACGGATGACGCTGAATTTTTAAATCATTCCATTCAATATGGTGTGGGCCTTCATGATATTCGTAAACCGGTACCAAGCAAAGATTTGCATCTTTTTTCGGGAAGAATTTTAAACATTCAAACTCCGGTTGTAGCGATACTTGGAACTGATAGTGCAGTTGGCAAGAGAACAACCTCTGTAATTCTTGAAGCGGCGTTATTAGAAAAGGGATTGAAAGTTGCGTTTGTGGCGACCGGACAAACCGGCCTGATCCAAGGCGCTAAATATGGGGTCGCGATCGATGCCATGCCGCTGCAGTTTATGATTGGTGAAATTGAAAATGAAATTATGAAAGCCTACGATGATGAGAATCCTGACATTATTATTGTGGAAGGACAAGGAGCGTTAAGCCACCCTGCCTATGTGAGTTCTTGCGGTATTGTAAGGGGATCAAGACCGGGGGCGGTTATCATTCAGCATCCTCCAAAACGAACAAATTTAGGCGATTTCAGCTTTATGAAAATGCCGACGATTGAAAGTGAAATTCAGCTGGTCGAAAGCTTTTCAAGCGCAAAGGTCATTGCTGTTACCATCAATCATGAAAACATGACAGATGAAGAAATCGAAAATGTAGTAACCGATTACGAGGAAAAGCTTGAGCTTCCAACCACCGATGTGTTAAAGCATGGATGCGGCAAGCTCATCTCCAGTCTCTTTGAGTTATTCCCGGAAATAGAGGGGAAGACAAACAAAGTACTCTCCAATTGATTGATCTTATCGCACCGCGGATTGAAATTAATTTAGTTAAGCTGGCACATAACGCAGAAGTCCTTTTCAATTTGTATGCATCAAAAGAAATTGAACTTATGGGCGTGACGAAAGGAATTTGCGGGCAGCCTGAAATTGCACAAGTTTTAGTGAATACAGGCATTCGTACGCTGGCGGATGCAAAAATCATTAATCTGAAGAAAATGCGTGAGGCAGGGATTAAAGCAGAATTTGTTCTATTGCGAACACCCGCTTTAAGTGAAATTGATTTCGTCATTAAATATGCGGATATTAGTATGAATACCGAAATGGCTGTCATTAAGTGTCTTTCGGAAACCGCCTTAAAAAACAACACGCTGCATAAAATTATCCTTATGATTGAAATGGGTGATTTAAGAGAAGGGATCATGCCAGTTGATCTCGATGAATTTGTTCAAGAAGCAGTAACACTTCCGGGAGTTGAACTAGTTGGCGTCGGAGCCAACTTTTCCTGCTTTGGGGGAGTCAAGCCGACTGAAGAAAAGATGAAAACGTTATCTTCATTAGCTGCAAAAATTAGGAAAAAGTTTTCTTTGCCGCTTCTCTATGTGTCAGGAGGCAATTCAGCAAACTACAATTGGTTGGCGACTGCAGAAGATATAGGGAATATTAACAATTTAAGATTGGGCGAATCCATATTTTTAGGAAGAGAAACACTTTTTGGCAAGAGAATACCAGAGTTATTTACAGACGTCTTCACATTCATATCTGAAGTCATTGAGTCTAAAATAAAAGCATCCGTGCCTGATGGAGAACTGGGCCGAAATGCTTTTGGACGCTTGCCCACATGGCAAGATCGCGGTCAAATAAGACGAGCCATCCTAGGAGTTGGGATTCAGGATGTATTAGTAAGTGGGCTAACGCCAAAATTAGATATAGAAATTTTAGGCTCAAGCAGTGACCATACAATTCTTGATGCCAAAAAAATAGAGTTGAAAGTAGGAGACGAAGTAGCCTTCGATCTTGACTATGGCGCCCTCCTTTCGGCTATGACCTCACCATACGTCATGAAAAAATACATTTCATAAGAGAGAGCCTGCTATGGCACATTAATACCACTTGATTGACCGCAGGAGACTTGCTACAAAGTCGTTTGTACTGCCAACCGTCGGAATGGCGGGTGTAGCCTAATGAATTAGAAACCGATAGGTTTCTTTACTTAGGAATCCCCCATGTTCAACGAACGTAGAGAGTAACTGGGGGTAATTCAATAATTATTCGAGTTTTGCTGTAAAGAATGTAGGAAATGCCATTGCTGCCGTGCTTGTCACATCACTGTTTCAAACGTATATCCTCAGTGCGTACAACGATCAATATATGATGGGGCTTTTAAGCATTTTGCTTACACTTGCGCTTGTTTTGCTTTATCGTGGCGGTCCATTCAGCAAGCAGCTTGCGATCATAAGCATATGCGCTCTTTTGCTTGCGCCAGCATACTGGTCGGCCACACCAATTTTTTATGGCGGCAACAGCGTGCTGCCGGAGTCCGGCCCGCGCGACGGAAACAGCAGCATGCTTTATGAAATCAACTAATCGTTTGTGTATGACGAAAAGCGGGTAATCAGTATCTAAAGTTAAAGTAATCGAGGAGGACAAACAGCGATGAAAGATGAAAATGTAAACAGTGAAGGAAAAGTGCAAAAAAAGCCTGAGGAGCATGTGGAAGACATCGAACGATTAAATGATAATGAATTCCATGGAACGAACAGTGAAAGATTCGGCAGCGTCCCGGACGAGCCGAAAATTAAAAAATAATGTAATCTTTTTGAAAGGCCGGACAGATAGATGATGTCCGGTCTTTTCTTGTGGAAAAGCAGGGACGGCTTTTAAGAAACTTTTGTAAAAAGGAGGTTCTTCAATTGGAAATTATCAGTCAATCTATGATTTTGTCTCTTTTTGTCCATTTGATATAAGTGATTGTTCCTTTCATCAGGTACATAAAAACATGGCTGTATACGCCCCATATATCAAAAGGGACAGAAACGGTCACTTATCTTCAAAAAGAAGCATTGGTAAGCGGGGGCAATGTTGTTTCTTCCTTTTCATGGACAGCTTCTGCGATCACTGCCATGCTGTTTGTTGTTTTGGCAAAACTGGAAGCGGCATGTATGATCGGGTCATTTAAAAAAATGGTAAGAAACAGAAGAGAGTGCTCATTGTGCAGCTGACAATACGTGCATCAGGAAAGGATGTGGAAGTTCTTTCGTATTTGCTGGCCAATGTGTATGAACGAAAATAGAAAGGACACCTCGTCCGCTTTTTTATGGTATTTTCGCAGAAACAAAAGGGAAGAAGCAAAATTGATTAAAATGCCGAAAAATTTTGTCTGCAACGATCGCTCTGCTTAAGATTAAATGCATACGAGGAGCTCCCTTTTTAAATTAGTTCTTCATCAGCCCAAATTCCCACGTCTTCCTATATAATCTCTACTATATGAAATTTTACGCAGGGAAACGGATATGAAAAAACGCTGATTTTGGTATATTTTATTAAGAAATCGAAATTATTTTAGAAAATGTTATTGCTTTGAATTTGCTTATGTGTTATATTATTAATCTGTCGTAAAAACAGTGGTAATGAAACTGAATAAATGAATCAAGCTATTCATTATTTAAGAATAATTAATCAACAAAAAAATGTTGGCTTTTTTTCTTACTTAATGGTATCTTAATGGTCTGCCTCCACTAACGGCACGGCTGATACCTATTTAATAATTTCATTCATTTAAATAGCTTTCTTTTTCGGAATAATAACCATTATAAAACTTGTTGACTTTCTAAACAAGAAATGATATTATTATTTAGCTGTCATTAAAGATGGTAAGTGAGATTGATCTTTGAAAACTGAACAAAATCAATAAAAACGTCAACGTTTTAAGCAAGAAACTTCTAATAAGATGCTTGTCATCTTATTAGAAACAATTGAGCAGTCAAACACTTTTTGGAGAGTTTGATCCTGGCTCAGGACGAACGCTGGCGGCGTGCCTAATAC
>NZ_JANAVL010000025.1:0-36527 GCF_024213455.1 Domibacillus sp. A3M-37
CTCTCATCCCAAGGAACCCGCTTAAAGGACATGGCCTTGTCCCACGGAATAAATTCGTGATAGCTCCAGTCAATATTAGCAGAACGTTCCTTATGTAATTGGTATAATTCTTTAATGCGCGGTTCTAAGCGTATATCCAAATCAGAATTTAACATTATCTTTTCTCCTTATGATTTTTTCTTTTATAGCCATTTTAACAGTTGTCCTAATTATACAACACTGCTCGTTACTTGAATAAGAAAAGGTTCTACTCCTTATTTAAGTAAAACACTTCTTAGCCATCCATGTAGCACAAAACTAGTGCTGCACTACAGAGAATGAGTACAGGGCGGGTATAGAATACTACGGCCGGAAAATGAGGCATCCCTAAATTAACTACCCCGTTAGCCATCCATGCAGCGCAAGCAAGCATTGCACCACAGATTATGTAAGGCAACTCGTTCTTACATGGGAGCTCAATAAGAAAACAACAACATTTTACATGCATTCGTCATAGTCCCTGTTCTCAAACATGGGTTTATAGTATAACAATAAATAACCCGTATCGGATCCTCTCCAGTACGGTTTTCTTCTATTTTTCCTCATATTCTTTCACCTGAGGATACTGTTCGATTTTCGTCTGCGCCCACTCCTTAAAACCGTACCGAGCAATACAGAAAAACAACATCGTCCCGGCCATGGCGCCGCCGAGCGTAATAATGACGCCTTGCAGGGTGCCAAAAATGCCGCCAATCAAGCCCGCCAGCACAGGAAATGGAACGATCGGGACAAACACACAGATCGCCACCAGCAGCATGCTGATGAGGAGAGCGTAAGAACCGCCTTCATTAACTATTTGCAGCAATTGTTCTTTTTGAGTTATGCCAAGCAAGAGGATGCATGCATGCACGGCCACACTGACTATTCTTTTTATCATAAAACATCTCTTATTTACAAATATTCGCCATTAATGCAAGCGGAAAATCTCCCAAAACAGCAAGAACGAAACCTAGTGAGAAATAAACCCAATTTTTTCTCCATATTTTATTTCTTTGCCTTCGCATAATGCGGAGGAGATTTGGAAGTTTTCATTTTCTATTAACAAAATAACGGTAGACCCAAATGAGAAATAAGCTAACTCTTCTCCCTGTTGTATGGTTTCACCCGGATGAGTAAGATGGACGCTATTCACATTTAAGGCGCCAACTTTCACAACAGCTACATTGTTTTGCGTGCTTTTTATCTCGGTAATAGTGCGGAAGTTTGTCGACAGCGGCCGGTTCCCATATTTTATTCCAAAGTGATTAACCGGATAAGATTTACCACCCAGCGTCCAATTGGCCATTATCTTTCCTGTAACAGGACTATGAATTCGATGATAATGCCGGGGGGATAAATAAAAAATGATGTACATTCCATTCTTATATTTATCCGCTTTTTCTCCACTTCCAAGCATTTCCTCTAATACAATTTGTTTGTTTTTTACTGTATAATCTGTTACGTCGCTTATCAATCCGAACGCATTCACCACGCCATCTACCGGACTCACAAAAGTGTTTTCGTCCCCCTTCACTGACCTCGTACCCGGCTTCAGTGACCTCGTGAAAAAATGCTGAAGACTCGTGTATTCAGACAACGGTACTGCCATCTCCTCTTGGTTTACCTTATACACGTTCGCAAAAAGAGGAATCATTTTCCGGCTCCATCCAGACTTTGTGACGGTCATAAGCTGCCTTGACATAAACGGATTACCTGTTAGTTCAACAAAGATTTTTAGAAACGTTTTTAACAATGAACGGGTCCTCCTTTTAAAAAATATTTCCACAGTATTCCTGATATTTTATCATTTGTATAAAAAGAAAAAATGTCTTTTTTCCAACAAATTCTATTATCGTTTTCTTCATAAACAAAGTAAATGGTATACTTGTTGTAAACTTTTTATGAAATAAAAATAAACACAGATGGAGAAAAAATGAATATAAAGAAACAAATACCAAACATATGTACACTAGGAAACTTATATTGCGGCTTTTTGTCGATTGGGTATGCGGTCGGCGGACAGTTTAAAAACGCAGCTATTTTAGTTTTGATCGGAATGATGCTAGACAGCCTGGATGGCCGGATTGCCAGGATACTGAAAGTTGAAAGTCGTTTAGGGAAAGAGCTGGATTCTTTAGCTGATATTTTATAGGTACAGATATCTTGGTCAAAATACGATTTGCTCTTGTGCCCCTTTGGTAATTTGATATTTCGCCCATTTGAAATGGTCAAAAACCTCGAAGTGGTTGGTCAATACTGGAGTTAATGTACAAATTCGTTATTCCTTTTGAATAATGGATTTTAGTTTTTTATTCGGTTTCCAAATATTTAAAGGGTTATTATATAAAAAAATAAAGTATATTTAAAGGATTGTTGTTTTAAAAAAACAAAGAATAGCCGGTGATAATTTTATGATAAGAAGAGCTATACCGAATATGTTTACTTTAGGAAATTTATATTGTGGTTTTTTATCAATTGTATTTGCAGCCAATCAACAATATACAAATGCAGCTATTTTAGTTTTAATTGGGATGATGCTTGATAGTATGGATGGCAGGTTAGCGAGGATATTAAGGGTAGAATCCCCTCTTGGACGAGAGCTAGACTCCCTTTCGGATGTTACGACCTTTGGAGTTGCCCCAGCATTTTTAGTCTATTGTACTCATTTTACAAACTATGGACTGCTCGGATTTTTTATAGCGGGTTTATTTCCTTTGTTTGGAGCTTTCCGATTAGCTCGTTTCAATGTAGATGCTAAGACAAGCGATAAATACTTTACAGGGGTTCCGATTACGGCTGGTGGAGGAATATTAGCTTTATTGACGTTGTTTCATTTTCCGGATATCGTGATTACAATTGTTTTTACTGCTATGTGCTTCCTTATGATTAGCAAAATTAAAATACCAGGTTTAAAAGAAGTCCCTTTACCAAAGTACGGTACAATTGTTACTTTATTTCTTGGAGCAGCGATTTATTTTGTTTTCAAAGCAGAATTTCACGAATTTCCCTTTTTCATTTATCTAGCTATCTTCTTATATATTGTATTTATCGTTCATCGTTTCTTAAAGAAAAGAAAAAGCACTGCTATGGGAAATAAAAAAGCTTTATAAAAAGGAATTTAATGTTGCGTTAGAGTCTTTGCTGCTAATTGAAAAAGAAACAGGAGTCAGACTCCCAGAAGACGAAGCCGGGTCAATTGCTATGCATTTTATAAATGCCAAGGAGGATGCGGTATGGAACAAACGATGACAACCACCAAGATCATTAATAATATTTTAAACATCGTTAAATACCATTATGGCATAGCATTGGATGAAGATTCCCTCAACTATAACCGTTTTTTAACACATTTAAGGTACTTGGCTTATCGTTTACTAAACCGTGAGTTAATCTCTGAAGAAGAGGAGTATATAGCTCGTGAAGAGATGTACTTAAATTAACGGGAGCTTGAGGTGAAAAATGGGGGTAGCTGTGGCACCTCCTTTTCTTATTGAACAAACGAAGCAGAATAGTTCAATACGGAAACTGTATTAAAATCATTAAATTAATCCTCCCAATAAAATATAGCATCCATTATTAAATAATCCCCCGGTTCACGATAAAGCGTTGGAATTTTCGCTTGAAAGGGCAAAAATTTATTAATTCTTTCTACTTCTAAAAGTTCATAATCAAACTCTTTTAATGCTTGTTTCAATTTTTCCGCAATTGTTTGGAATTTCTCGCTTAAATACAATCGTTTTGGACCATCAAGTAAGGAACCATAGGCCCCACCAACTTCTTCATTTGTTTCGATACGAATCGTTTTATATCTGTCATCTTCGCCCATTATCGCTACAGGTGCTGAACGACAAATGTCAATAATAATCCCTTCCGTCTTTTCCTCTCGACGACCGTATTTTTCTTCAACGACTGTAACATCTTCTTTCAAATAGCAAAAGAATTCAACAAAAGAGGCATAGCCACTTCCAAAATGATGCCACTCAGCTTCACATATTAAATTGGGAATACGATTAATTCGATGAAATAATCGTCGTATATGAGCTTCAATTTCTTGTTCATTATCTGTATCATAGGGGAACTTGTTACCAACTATTTTCCCTGAAATTAAGTCTCGTAATTGTAGATTAGAAAACATACACAATCCTCCCAACCTTTTTTACTTGTTCTTATTTCATTATAGACTATTATTTTATAAAGACCTTGAAACCCTGTTAGGCTGTCATTTCGGCAGCCATTGATCTTCTACTTTTGCCCCCATTAGTTGAAGAAGAACTAGTCCTACTTAACTAATTTTCTGCCATACTTATGATACAATCGCTTTTTGCATTCATCCCAAGTAGGATTATTACCTGCTTCCCAATTGATAAATTCTAATTCGTCTGCAATTTTTCTTGATACTTTCATTGCATTTATATGACTCCCTTTATTTCTGTACTCTTTCATAGTATTTTTGTTCTCCCATATTGTTAGTGTCCAGTACGTATCCCAACCTTCATTATTCAACGAAGAATACAAAAGACCTTCCGATTTCCTAGCTTGACGATTCGATTTCAGAGTATGCCAAATAAAGAGAGGTAACTTTCTCTTGCCTTTTAAACGAAGCCTTGTAACTGAGACAAACATATTTTACTCCCCTCAATAAAGTATTTTTTGTGAATTATTCTATTTTCAGGTTTGAAATTCCTTCTTGAACTAACCTGCCCATTTGTTCAATAAAAAAGGAGGTGCCGCAGCTACCTCCGTTGTTAAGCTAAAGCCTTCTGTTTGTCTAAGTACATTTGCTCATAATCTTTGCTTTAAATAAGAAAAAAGCTGCCACAATGACAGCCAGTTCTAATTTAATATCTACGGGAGTTTAATTCTAATTAAATGAAATGCCCTTCCCGCCTTTTGTTATTAAAGTGCTCATTCTTTCCATACCAGTAATAATTGGTTTCGCACGACTTATTAATGTTTGGGTAGCTTCGAGACCTAGAGACGCTTGATGGGCATCTTCATTTGCCCATACTTCATAAACATAAACAGAACTTGGTTCATTCTCAGAAATATTCACAAGATATATTTCACATTCATCCAAATTTTTCATTGATTCTGCTGCTTCTAACAGAATATCAACCATTTTTTCTTTTTCGCCTTCTTGTACCATAAACTTGTTAAATAAACTAAATTTGTTCATACCATCCTCCTTAATTTTGTCGCCTGTTAAGTATTTCTATATCTAAACACGCATCTCCTATTATTCCCATAAATAAAACTAATTGATTAAGTCGGTACCATATGAATTGTCGATTGCACAAAGCCATTCACCTTGTGAATTTTTCTTAAACACATATGTTGCTCTTCTATCCATTGAAAATTCCGATTCATTTTTATCGGCATCAAGTAGCGTTTGGGAAATAACTAATGCGGTGTCTCCAGTTTCTAAAATAATCATTTCCCCCTGTGTTGGTACGAGACAATTATTAAAATATTTTGCAATCTTAATAAATGCTTCTTTGATTTCCTCTTTACCTCGTGCAATCATTCCAGGCTTTACAACCAAGATTGCATCATCAGTGTAGTAACTCATAAGCGTATCAAAATCTTCCTGCTTTATTGCAATGTCACACTTCTTGATAAACTCCTTTAATTCGCGTTCCATAATATATCTCCTTATCACTTTTAAACTGTATATATTCTCCAATTAGAACTCAATATCCTTCTTAAACTAAACTGCCCGTTAGCCATCCATGTAGCGCAAAACCAGCGCTACACCACAGATAATGAAAATGGAATGCAGAACGGGTATAGAATACTACGGCTGGAAGAGGAAGGTCGATCAACTATGGTGCCGTAGAGCCCATCCGTTAGTCTGACTCCAACGACCACGGTGCATCACAGAATGTCGCTCCCTTACGGGAAGCACTCATGGGAGATTAATCCTGCTCTGGTTGTTGCACCAGCCTCTACTGATAACTGCCGTAGAAAGGATGATTACAATGGATGTAATCATTGAACGTGCATGTGGCATGGATGTTCATAAAGACTCCATTACTGCTTGTATTATGACGCCAAACGGAAAGGAGATTCAAACGTTTTCCACTAAAACGGTATTTCTATTACAATTAATGGACTGGATTAAGGAGCAAGGCTGTACCCACGTAGCGATGGAGAGTACAGGGGTGTTTTGGAAACCAATTGTGAACTTGCTGGAAGCCGAGAATATCGAGTTTTTAGTCGTGAATGCTCAACATATGAAAGCAGTCCCCGAACGTAAAACGGATGTTAAAGATGCCGAATGGATCGCCAATCTTCTCCGACATGGATTACTCAAGGCTAGTTATATTCCTGATCGAAATCAACGGGAACTGCGGGAGTTAGTTCGGTACCGCCGCAGTATTATTGAAGAGCGTGCCCGGCAGCATAACCGGATTCAAAAAGTATTAGAAGGAGCGAATATCAAGCTTGGCTCTGTTGTTTCCGACATTATGGGCGTTTCAGCTCGTGACATGCTTCGTGCCATCGCAGATGGCGAGGATGATCCTGAAAAACTGGCAAGCTTCGCTCGACGTACAATGAAGAAAAAAAGAGATGACCTTGAACTTGCCCTCCGGGGCTATATCAATCCACATCAACGCCTAATGATCAAAACCATTCTAACGCATATTGATTTTCTAAGTGAACAGGTTGAGATACTAAACCAAGAGGTGGCTGCTAGATTGACCTCATCCCAAGAAGATATTGAACGGCTGGATTCCATTCCCGGTATCTCCACTCGTATGGCCGAACAAATCTTAGCTGAAATCGGAACCAATGTCGGAAAGCAATTCCCTAGTGCTTCCCATTTATGTTCTTGGGCAGGACTAGTGCCTGGGCATAACGAAAGTGCGGGCAAAAGAAAAGCAGCAAACATGAAAAAAGGAAATAAATATCTAAAATCTGCTTTAATAGAGGCCGCCCATTCCGTGCGGGGATCAAAAAACTACCTTGGAGCCTTGTATAGGCGTACAGCAGCCCGTAAAGGGAAAAAACGTGCCGGAATTTCCGTCGCGCATGCCATATTGAAAATTTCCTATTACCTCCTAACACGTAAAGAAATGTACGTAGACTTAGGCGAAGATTATTTTGACAAACAAAAACAACTCTCTATTGTACGATATTCTATTCGAAGACTAGAAAACCTGGGGTACAACGTTACGATCACTGAACCGAAGGTCTCCTAATCCCAAAACAGCACGATCGCGAACATGGCGCTGAACATTTTTAAAAAATGAATGGGCTGCGTCTAATTTAGTATGGCCATTTTATGAAGTTAGAGAATTGAATTTTCATGGGAGCTGAATAAGAAAAGGCTGCCGAAATGACAGCCGAGGTATTAAACAAAAGCCCCTGTTACTTAAAGAAGTACTTAATCAATATCATTTATCTTTTTGCCTTCTTCGTCTATCTGGAAGCTACCTCCACCGAAACTCCAGCCCTTATTTTCGATGAACTCAATAAAAGCATCCAAAAACTGATTATTTCCTAAATCTTCACCGTCGCTTGCATAAATAGAACCCTCTATTTGAACTCCTACGGGTTTCTTCATTATGAAGACCTCCAAAAAGTTTATTTAACTTTATATTAGCATTTCTTCTTCCACTAAACTGCTCCCTTAGTTAAGTAAGAAAATCTATATTATCCTTTAATCGGCCTTTCTTTAACCCAGTTATCGAAAATGCCTTTTACTTAACAGTTCAGTCTATTAGTAATTAAACCCAAGCTCCCGCAGCTCACCTTTATTGACGTGCTGTTGTTCTACTATAAATTAATAATATGAAAATAAACGAAATCTGCCGTAACCATAGGAGGCTACACATATGAAGGAGTATTATAACGGCAAAAACTTTTGGGACAAGGAAAAAACCTGGCGTATTCAGTATCCAATCAACGATTATATTATTCTGAAGGCAGAATTCTTGTTAGGTATTGCGCTTCCTGAAACATTTAAGCAGCTAATGAGAGAACAAAATGGCGGCGAGCTCACTTATCCATATTTCACGTTACCTGACAGCTCGATAAAGCATCATTTAGATATCGACCCAATTCACTTTAAAGACGATGACGTAAGTATCCTGTCTTCAGGTGATTCATTACAAGAAGCAGGACTTCCAAAGTCTATGATTGTCCTTTGGACTGATTTTCACAATTGGCTTGTCATGGATTATCGTTATACAAACGAAAACCCTTCAATTCAATTTATTTACGAAGATTATTCAACAGGAGAAATGACTTGGTATTACACCAAAATGGCAGATACCTTTGATGATTTCCTAAAACAGCTTTTTCGTCTTTTAATCAGCTAAAACCAGACGGTTAAAATATTTAGATGAATGTTCGTCTTCTTGCTTGATCCCGTTCAACAGCGACAGAGAAAAATAAAACATTTAAATATCTGCTTTCACCATCCCACTATATTAAAATAAACTTTCGATACTTTTTGGTCTTTTTGTTAAATTCCCTTTCAACCTTTCAAAAAACCAAGGTTTTACATTCTAAAACTTTTCCAGATCTTTCTCAATAAACAGCTTAATGCAATTGAACCAATCAACATCGTTTGTGAACGGTAAATTACTGATGCGATCATCATCGTTTGCCAGCGTTAACAGCTAAATCAATCATCATCGTTTGCCAGCGCAGATAAGCATTTAGCTGGCCAGCAATCATTATCATTCCTGAACAGGATTTCCTCCACTTAACAGCCTTACGAGTCGTTGAAGTAATATATTTCTACGATCTCCGCGTACCCGACAGTTATTGAGTAGGTGACTCTCGCAGTCCTATGTTTATAAGCCACATGACTTCATTTTTTAGATTCATACTTACGTTCAAATTCCAGTCGTGATGGCTGCCGCATAATGGACAATCCCATTCATCATGAAGGGCCAGCTTCTTTACGTCATTGTGCTGTTGTCTGTCTATTTGTCGTGTACGAAGTGCACGGGATTGTTTTTTGATTTAAAAAGGGGGGGGTTCTCGCCTTAATTTGATAAAGATTTTTACTGACCTTTTCATGAACATTGCAAAAAGAATTATATGTATTGACTTCCAATATTTACTTGAATTATGATTATGAAGCATTTGTTACGGCAATAATTGACGCTTTTGCGTGCATATATTGAATCTAATTGCCGCATTTATTGCGGCAATTAGGAGGTTTTAAATAAAATGAACAATTATGAAGTTTTTCATATCTTACATGAAAGGCTTAAAGAAGGCGTTTATTTTTTGGCTGCACCAGAAAACCAGCCTATTTTAAAGGATAAACTGAAAGATGAAGTGAATAGTTTATACAGGACCTTTAATGACAGAGATTTAATCAATTCAAGACATACACTGGATACTTGGACTGCCCGGTTAGAAGGTGCAGGTTTAGTTGATGTTCAGGAAGTCGGCCGGGCACGAATGTATTCTATATCCGATTTAGGGAGAGGGATGATCGAGCATGTCCAAGCGCAGAATAGTCAAAAAGATGAATAAGAAAGGAAGAAAATATATGAATACTATAAATAACATTGGTTTGGCAAATAATGTTGATATCAGTTTGAAATTTGGCTTTTTAGGTCTGGGAATGGGCGGATGTTCAATCGCAGCAGAATGTGCGAGTGTAAAAACAACTGATAACAAAAGCCTTTATACTGCTGTTTTGGTTAATACCAACTTAAAGGACTTTGAAAAGATTAAAGACCGTGAAAAAGAAGCCATCCATGAAGTGCCACTCAAAGGCTATGAAGGCGGAGCCGGACGTGATATTGATAAGGGTGAACAAGCTTTTATTGAAAACAAAGAAGCAGTTTTAAAAAGCATTGAACGTAATTTCTCTGATAGAGACTTTGTCTGGATCGTCGCTGGTTTAGGTGGTGGTACCGGAACAGGTGCCGTTTTAGAAGCGATCGACATACTGTACAATTATGGTTTTGAAGGCAGATTCGGATTAATCCTAACGCTTCCACGGGACAGTGAAGGCGGCAATGTTTTAGGGAATACAATCGAAAGAATGCATCAAATTTCAACTGCCATGCAGGCAATGGGTGCCATCTTAATTGTAGACAATCAAAAATTATACACTGAGTACATAAACAAGCCGGGTAATGCGACTAAAAGCATTGACGATTTCTTAAAATACTGTAACTCCTATGTAGCTGATACCCTTCATGAAATTAATGTCATAACCAATAGCTTTGCCCCTTTTGGAGATAATCATTTTGATGCCAGTGAGTTTGCTAACCTGATTCAAACTCCAGGATTTATTTCCTTGTCAAAATTAGAATTGGGAAGCCTGCCAGACCTAGACAATGATTCTGCATTCAGCAATAAGATTTCAGGCTCTATCGAAGATGGTGTTTTATCAGATGGATACGACTTCAGAAAAACAGAACGTGCTGCTGTCAGTGTTATTTCAAATCAAACCACTGCAAAAAGTCTCTTTAATCTTCAATTTACAAACAAAATGGATATAATCATGGATACTTATGCACCAAAGGCAAGCGAAAAACCAGTAGCAATGTATGTTCACCCTACTCTTTCGGGCATCAAATTTTATTTGGTCTTTGCCGGTCTTGGACTTCCTAAACGGATCAAAGCCATTCAGCATAGGGTAATAGAATTTGATGAAAGCAAACAGGAAGAAGAAACAGATGAGGTTTTAGCAAGTTTATCTTCTTTCACTAGAGTGAAAAAAGATAAAGCGAAGCCAGCCCCTGGCAGCCTCTTTAAAAAATCTGATTTTTCATCCAATAATAGTGAATTAAAACGTGATTATAATAGCTTATTTGGCAAAAAATGATCTAAAAAAAGACTCCGAAAACCGGAGTCTTTTTTTAGATCATTACTCTTTAACGCTGCTTAAAAATCACCGTCATTCAAAACGATCAATAGCGCAAAAGCTTTGAAATAGGGTATTAGCGCAACAAACGATCTTTAGCGATTGCGTTCATTAGCGTTTTTGATTAATCAACACTTGTTTTTGGTGCTCTTCACTTATGTAAGATGAATATCGGAATGTAGAAATGCAAAAAAACTTAATAAAGTTTATCGGTATTAAATTTTTCTCCCCACTTAAAATTTTTAAATCTGAGATCTTTTAAAATTCAACCACTTTTATAAATGCTACTATAAAATCATTATAATTCATTGATGTAGCGCAGCTCTAATCAGTCATTAAAGCTACTAGCGGCAGCAAACGATATATAGCTTTTAAAATCATTATCGAATTTGATTAATTCACAAACGAAATATTGAATCAATTTCGGAATTGATTTTAAATGATTGAATCATCACCGTTTTCGTTCATTATCGTTTTATGCATTTAGCGTAATCGCTGTTATCCGTTCGATGCTTTATAAATATTGATTTGTAGGTATTAATTAGGTATCATTAGTGGTAAGGAATAAATAAGGATGGAGGTGTAAATTTATGGATCATTTAAATATGAAAGAAATACTTATTAATGAATTCAAAGATGATCCCATTTACAAATTTTGCTTGATAAACAAATTAGAATCGTATTTGTTTACAGAAAGCATTTTGGAAATGCATACAGAAACATCTTATAGCACAGTGGAAGCAGGAAAAATTCTTGGCCGGAATGATTCAACCATTCGAAATCATTTTCGTTCAGATCTTATTGAATATATTGCACCGGAACGTTATGGGAAATATTATCGTCTAGATTACATAAGTGTTTTTAAATTACAAATGGTATTTGTTTTGATGGAGAAAGCAGGGAAGGGCTCTGTTGATATCCTTGTAGAAGCTGGAATACATGCATCCGAATTATTTACATCCAGCGGCATTAAAAAGCCTACGCGGCAAGAATCCAATGATTTGAAGGTTATTAGAAGAGAACCTGACCAGGATGAAATGATAGATGATCGGTTAAATGATTTAGAAAAAAACTTAGCCATCCAAACTATTCAATTAAATATCATCAAATATGAAAAAGATCTAAATGAACTGGACAGAATTATTGGTGAGAATGAATCATCCATTAAACTTATTAAGCTCAATGAACAGAACCAATATCTTGAACAAAGGCAGCTGCAGTTATTGTCCGCCTCTCTAAATAAATCTTTTGAAAAGAAGGGGATGTTTGGTTTTATAAAGAAGCCCGATAATCTTGATATAAATATGATATCAAAAGAAGTGGATGATGGTTTGAAGGCGAAGAAGGATCAAATAATTAAGGAAAAAATAAACATTCACCAAGATAGAATAGAAAAGGCTAAAGAAGAGAAGCAAGCAATTCAAAAGAATTTGGAGATAGAGAAGAAAAATTTCGAAAAATTGATTTACAACACTTCAAAAGCCATTACTACAACCAGTACATAAACCGTACTCGTCTTTTTCTTGATCAAAACTGGCTAACCTTAAGTCAATAAGCACTGATCGTGTGTGCTAGTGAAATAACTGACATAATTGACCCGCTCTGGTTGAGATTCGAAAGGGAAAAGAGGAGAGGGGAGATGTTTTATTGGTAATATCTTAAAAGCTGTCACTTCATCGCCATGCTGGAATACAAGGTGGCGTGGCATAGGAAAACAGGTGAAGGTCCTTCAATCCTTATGGTACCCTGCAGAGGTGCCATTCCTATGGCCACACCGCCAGGGAAAACTGACTGAGCCAGCTATATCGTTTCACGGCGTTGCCTGCGGTCATATAGACAACGCTGACCTAAATGCAGCGAAATACCCGATTTTAAACCCTTATCCTTTGATTGATCCTGAAGGAGGCCTGCTGCAGCGCCACTCGAACTGCCAACCACTGGGTGGAAGGGCGCAGCCTCATTTTTTCAGGACCAAAAAGCCCTTGCACGTAGGAATATCCTACGTGCCAAGAACGCAGTGAGTAACTGAGGTAGTTCGAGAGTTGATTAACAGATAATCTTTCAATCTACTGTTTGAAGTTTTCATTATAGGTTAGCTCTCTTTTCTCATTTTCAAAACCGCTTCAAGTTTTTCCTTTTCTTCTAAAAAATCCGGATCATCATCCAATGAAAGCTGGTCTTGCCGTTCATCTATTCCGGTGTTTGTGAACCATTTCGGCAAAGAAGATGATACTGTATCGGAATAAGGAATTGGAATATCAACACCATTCAGATATTGCTCATGTGATTTGTTAATAATAGCGCGGAGATAACCCACTTTGTTTACGATCCCTTTCGTTCGGCTTACTTGTTGCACCAGCATCTGCATACTTTCTTCTGCTTTATCTCCCCAAATAGCGCTACTTTTATCTAGTAAGTCATGACATACAGATTGACTAATTGTGAACCCTTCAGCTTGAATGTTAAGAACATGCTGCATCTTTACCACAGGGTTTTTTTCTAATTCCCCTGGTTCTGGTTTCGAAATAGAAGGGGGGATATTCTCTATTTTTTCAGTGTTATTAGCTAATTGTTGACGGATCGAAAACTCAATTTTGACCACTTTTCGGCCTTTACGGATTTCTTTGTAAGAAATCTGAATATCTGTTTTTTCATTTAATTCCTTAACTGCTGGCTCTACAACACGTGCTTTAAAGTGTCCATATAGTTTATATTTGTCTTGTTCAATCCCAAATTTCTCCTTAAGATTCTCGATGGAACACTCCCATTTATTAAGATATTGCCACTTTTTTAATAATTCGTATAAACGTATAGAGTACGCGCTTTTCAAGGAAAGTATGTTATTCAGCCGATAGGATGTAAACGCTTTTTTCAGTTGAAGTAAATAAGGTTTTAATTTTGGTGAAAAGGTCAGAAGCATAATACCTTCACCATTCTTGTATTCTGCACTGGCTAACCAGCTCGTAATCACATACCCATCTTCCGTAGGAATCTCAATAACTTTTGAGGTTAATGTTTTTAAAATTTTTTTTAGTTCAGTATATTTCTCCCGTCCTTCTAAGCCCAGCATCTCATGAAAATCATGGACAGAAATACTGTAATCTGAAAAATCCTCGTCATCCGGTTGTATTTGGCTCACCATTGTTAAGATGATTTTTTGTTCTCTGGCTGTTAAAGGGTATTGATAACGGGCTTCTATAAGATTATTTCCTTTTGTAATAAGGTGATTATTCAACTAGAAGTCACTCCTCTATGTATCACATTTCAATTTTCAAAGTGATGGTTCCATATATTATAACAGATCGCAAAACCAATAACGATTCCTTTTATCACGCGATTACGCACTTTGTGATATTTAGAACCGAAATTGTGATCAAAAGGAACCGGGACTGTGATATTTAGAACCGAAATTGTGATAAGAAGGAACCGAAATTGTGATACTTTGAACCGAATTTGTGTCAGTTAGAACCGAAACTGTGATTATAAAACAGTATAAACCCTTGGCATTATTGTATTTCTATTCTCTTAAACAATAAAACAATAAAACAATCTATATAAAACAAGTAAACATTCTCAAACAAGAAATAGTTTGGCCAATAATAGGATATTTTTTGTTGTTTTTTATGACTTATAAAAAATATGAGGAACCGAAACTGTGATAATTAATAAAATGATGAAAAAATGATTATTTTTTATTCTCTATAAGGAACCGAAACTGTGATAGTTACTACTGTAGAAATGATGAAAATAGCTCACCTTAATTAAAGCATGAACCGAAACTGTGATAATTAAATTGCAACATTACGCCTTTTCGCGTTTCCTGCGAAATATAACAAAAAACACCTACCTGCACTTAGTAGGTGCCTTATTAAAATATGCTGTAAGAGTACACAGAAAAAATCCATTCAAGTTTTTTTTCAATTTATTATGAAATCTCCTAAGTGAGAAAACTAATTAACTTTTTCTTTCCTCATTTTTAAATCCGCTTCCAGTTTTGCTTTTTCTTTTAAGAAATCCGGGTCTTCTTCAAAAGAGAGTTCCTGCTGCTCGTTTTCTTTATGTTCTACAAACCAAGAAGGCAGCTGTTCGCTTCTAATCGTATGTTTATAATTATCTTGCACCGTAATTTGCCTGGGATCCTTGCCACTTTGAATATATGTTACTTTCTCAGTCAAAATATATGTAATGAAGGCTAAATGGTTTTGAATTGCAGTTTTCTTTACAGAATCTTTTACGAGCAAGATCAATTCCTCCGCACTCGCTTCATTCCATATTTTATATGCAGCATCAAGCCAATTTTTATAAATCTTATCTGGCAAGTTGCATCCTTTTTTATCTAAAATCATTTTTAGTTCGTGAAAGAGAGGATCATCCAAAGCTTCCTCTATACTAACTATTTCTTGATTTTCAACGTTTTTAGATTGAATAAAGAAACGGAGTGAAATCACTTTTCTTCCGTCTTTAATTTCTTTAAAATCAAAGCTTATATCTGTCTTTTCATTAATTTCTTTCATAGAAGGGACGATCACTTTCCTTTTAAAATCGGAATACATCTGATATCCGTTTTTATCCAACCCTAAAAAAAGCTTTAAATCAGTAATTTTAATGGTACGCTCGCGAATATTTAAATATTGTTTCAGCAATTCATAAATCCTAATGCTGTTCCCGCTTTTTAATAAGAGTATATGTTTGAGGTTTAATTTGGTAAAGTCACGTTTTAAGTCCATTAAATACGGCTTTAAAATAGGATCAAAACGCATATCAATCGTGCCTTCTTGCTCGTTGTAGGCAACGAGTGAAAGCCAGTGGAAAGAATAGATGGTTTTCCCTTGTTTTACTTCCAGGACTTTCTTCAATAATTCGGTTGTAATCTCCCTAATTTCCGCATACTTAGGTGAGCCCTTTAGGCCCATCATTTCATTGAAATTTTTAACAGATATTCTATATAGCTTTAAATCATCATCATTTTTTTCGATCTTGGAAATTAAGTATAAGATGATTTTCTGTTCACGCATGGATAATTTGTATTTAGCTTCAATCAGATGATTTGATTTGACAATGATCTCTTTGTTCTCCAAATCCTACACCCCTTTTTTTTATTTTAACATACTGCTCTAAAAAAGGAATAAAATGTGGACTTCTTCCTAACTAATCCACAATTCATTAAACCGAATTCCTCCACATTTAAGACCGAAAACGTCCACATTTAGTTCTCTTCAAAAGAAGGGTGGCCTTGTTTATAGAAAATAATGGTTGCTTTATTTAAGTATTTCTGTTAATAAACCGAAAATGTCCACATTAAAATTCAAAAACACCATGGTTAAATGGGCTAAAACCATTATAAAGCCCCTGAAACCGAAAATGTCCGCATTTAAAACCGAAATCGTCCACATTCAAACCGAAATTGTCCATATTTAAAACCGAAATCGTCCATATATGAAAACCGAAATCGTCCACATTTAAAACCGAAATCGTCCACATTTAAAACCGAAATTGTCCGCATTTAAAACCGAAATTGTCCACATATAGAGGCTGTAAACCCTTATGTACCAATGGATCTCAGCTCCTTAAAAGATTAAAAGGTTTAAAAGTATTAAAATATATTGTTAAAAGCAACAAAAGGGCTAGTTGCTTAATAAACATCCATAATTAATCTAAGATTTTTAAAATAACATCTAGTGACAGTAAAATAATACGAGACTGTTCCAACAATCAGGCTAAATTGGTTTTGGAACAACCTCTATTTCTTTTTATGTATAAAGTGATTTTGTTAAGGGCAATGTGTTTCAGCTAAGTTATACCTTTTGATTTTCATTGCTGTCTGGTCGTTGATCATAAGTGGAACGATAGGAAATATGAATTCCATGAAGATGAAAGAGCGGGCAAAAGCAATGTGTTGAAGAGCAAATAATTTCTCCTTATTTACTGAATCAGCTCGCAAATTTGAATCATAGTTTAAACCAGAGCACGTTTCAAGGCTTAAATGCTAAAGACCTAAATGTTCTTTTGTGGGTAGAGAACATTATAATACATGTGGAAAAAAGAAAGAAAAAGGGATAACTCAAAATCATTTTTCACCGATCCTTTGAGTTATCCTCTTCTATTATCCAGCTGATTTTTCAGAAAACTGACTGTTATACAATTCTTCGTAGAATCCTCGTTTTTCCAATAGTTCAGCATGCGTTCCTTGCTCGATGACTTTTCCTTGGTCCATTACCAAAATCAGATCAGCATCTTTAATCGTCGACAGGCGATGGGCAATGACAAAGCTCGTACGTCCTTCCATTAAACGGTTCATCGCTTGTTGGATAAAGACTTCGGTCCGTGTATCCACGCTCGATGTCGCTTCATCCAAAATCATGATTGGCGAATCCGCCAAAACAGCCCGCGCAATGGTCAGGAGCTGCTTTTGCCCTTGTGAAATGTTCGAAGCTTCTTCATTTAAAATGGTTTCGTAGCCTTCTGGCAATGTCCGGATAAAATGATCCGCCTGGGCTGTGCGGGCAGCTTCGAATATTTCTTCGTCTGAAGCCCCGTTTTTGCCGTATGCGATATTATCTTTGATCGTTCCATTAAAGAGCCAAGTGTCTTGGAGCACCATCCCGAAACTTTTCCGGAGGTCATCGCGGGACATTTTTCGGGTATCCAAGCCATCGATTTTAATCATGCCGCCATTCAGCTCATAAAAACGCATCAATAAATTGATCAAAGTTGTTTTTCCGGCACCCGTTGGTCCAACGATGGCCACGGTCTGGCCGGGGGAAACATCGATGTTCATGTTTTCAATCAACAAGTCGTCCCCGTAGCCAAAGTCCACACCTTCAAACGCAACAGTGCCTTCAGCTCTCGTTAAACGGGACGTTATAATTTCTTTCGTTTCTTCTTCTTCGTCAAGCAGTTCGAATACCCGTTCAGCTGCAGCGATCGTCGATTGAATAACATTCGCGATATTCGCGGTTTGCGTAATCGGCTGGGTAAACTGTTTCGAATACGTAATAAAGGCTTGGATATCACCAATTGAAATGGAGCGTTGCGTAACGAGAATGCCGCCTACTACACTGATCAAAACATAACTGATATTGCCAATAAACATCATCAGCGGCATGATGATTCCAGAGATAAACTGGGCTTTGCTTCCCGCTTCATATAATTCATCATTGACGAGATCAAATTGTTTGCCCGATTTTTTTTCATATCCGAAGGCTTTTACGACTTGATGGCCTGTGTACATTTCTTCAATATGGCCATTTAGTTGGCCAAGAGTGCGCTGTTGGTTAGCAAAATGCTTTTGAGATTTTTTTAAAATCGGTTGGATAGCGAAAATCGATACCGGCAAGCTGACGATCGCAATCGCCGTTAGCAAAGGGCTGATCGACAGCATCATAATGATAATCCCGACAATCGTCACAATGGATGTGATGAATTGCGTCAAGCTTTGTTGCAGTGTGCTGCCGATGGTGTCAATGTCATTGGTCATCCTGCTGAGTGTTTCGCCGTTCGGGCGTCCGTCAAAATATGTGAGCGGCAGTTTTTCCAGCTTCTTATTGACATCTTCCCGCAAGTCATACACGGTATCCTGTGCGACAGTGGACATAATATATTGCTGTATATAGCTGAACAAGCTGCTGAGGATATACAAGCCGCCAAGCAGCAATAGGATGTGGCCGATTTTCTCGAAGTCTATGGCGGCTCCAGGAACTCCTTGAAATTTCCCGTAAGCTCCTTCAAATAACTCAGTGATCGCCGTTCCCATGATTTTCGGCCCCACAATCATGAAAATCGTACTCAATATGGCGGCAAAGAAAACAGCAATCAATTTATTGCGCCGCGGTTTCAAGTAAACAAGGAGGCGCCGCAAAGTCCCTTTAAAGTCTTTCGGCTTTTGTCCCATCATCATCATATTTCCGCCGCCAGGACCAAACCCTGGCTGTCCGCCGCTTTGAGGTTTTTTCTGGCTGCTCATGCGATTTCCTCCTCTGTCAGCTGGGATAACACGATTTCCCGATAGACTTCATTTGTGTGGAGCAGCTCTTCGTGAGTGCCCATGCCTGCAATGCGGCCTTCTTCCAATACGATAATCCGGTCAGCATCGACAACTGTCCTGACACGCTGTGCAACGAGCAACATCGTTGCAGTTCTTGTTTCATCTTTCAGCGCAGCCCGCAGTCTCGCATCTGTCTTGAAGTCCAGTGCTGAAAAACTGTCATCAAAAATATACAGATCCGGCTTGCGGATGAGCGCCCGCGCAATCGACAGCCGCTGTTTTTGTCCGCCTGATAAATTCGAGCCGCCTTGTTCAACTTCTGCCTCGTAGCCATCTTTCATATTGCGAATAAAATCTTCCGCCTGCGCAATGCGGGCCGCATGTTCTATTTCTTCTTGTGTGGCACCTTGTTTTCCAAAACGGATATTGTCTGCAATCGTTCCAGTGAACAAGGTGGTTTTTTGTGGCACAAAGCCGATTTTCGCACGCACTTCATCTTGTGGCACGTTGCAGATATCCACGCCATTAACCCGGATGGTTCCGCTGGAAATATCATAAAAGCGCGGAATCAAATTGACGAGCGTGGATTTTCCGGAACCCGTCCCTCCGATGATGGCAGTGATTTCGCCAGGTTTTGCAGCAAAACTGATATTCGACAATGCCGGTTTTTCTGCTCCTGGATAGCTAAACGTCACGTCTTCAAATTCAAGCGTGCCATGTTCACGGTCCGCTTTTTCTGTTCCGTCATCTTGAAACAACGGTTCCATTTCGAGCACTTCGTTGATCCGGTTGGCTGACACGGCTGCACGGGGTACCATGATGAACATCATGGACGCCATGACAAGTGCGAACATGATTTGCATGACATATTGGATAAACGCCATCAAGTCACCGATTTGCATAGCGCCATTATCGATCCGGATTCCCCCGAACCAAATGATGCCGACAACCGTCAAGTTCATGACGAGCATCATGACCGGCATCATGAACGCCATGACTTTATTAACCTGGATCGACACATCCGTCAATTCCCGGTTCGCTTTTGTCATACGCACTTTTTCCTCGGCTTCACGATTAAACGCTCGGATAACGCGGATGCCCGTGAGGTTTTCGCGTAACACCAAGTTCAAGCGGTCCAAATGCTGTTGCACTGCTTGAAAAAGAGGCATGCCTTTTTTCAGGATCAATAAAATGGCCCCGATTAAAAACGGCATGGCAGCGACAACGACAAGTGATAGATTGGCGTCTTTTGATACAGCCATAATGAGGCCGCCCGTCAGCATGATCGGTGCACTGATCAACATACGAAGCATCATGATGACTACTTGCTGGACTTGCGTGATGTCATTAGTCGTCCGGGTGATCAATGACGCCGTTCCCACTTCGTCAAATTCCTGCAACGTGAATTTCCCGACATGATTGAAGACGTTCCGCCGGAGATCGCGACCCAGTCCCATCGCCGCTTTCGCTGAATAAAAACTGGCAAAGATCGATGCGATAACCCCGAGTGCTGAAACGGCCAGCATCACACCGCCAACTTTCCATATATAAGGTGTGTCTCCGGTAACGACTCCTTTATCGATAATGTCCGCCATTAACGTTGGCAAAAAAAGATCCGCTATCGTTTGAATAAAAACAAGAATGACGACTGCTGAAACAGACCATTTATAAAACGTTAAGTTTTTCAGGATTTTTATCATTTCAGCTGCTCCTCTGCTTCTAATTTTTCAAGTGAAGCTGTAATTTGTTGATGGGTTTCGAGCAAGTCGTCCACTTTCTGCTCAGTCAGAGATTCAAGCACGGATTGGAATACTTGATGAATGCCGCCTTCTTGTAAATGAAGCGTTCGGATGCGAGTGATCCCTTTTTCGCTGAGCGATAACAAAACTTCCCGGCGATTGCCTTCTACTTGCTGGCGCTTTAGAAAACCTTCCCGCACTAATCCATCGACGGCTTGACTCAATGTGCTTTTCGGAAGAAAGGTTTTCTCTCCAACGTTTTTTTGTGTCATTTCCTTACAAAATATGAGGGTCATCAAAATAGAATATTGTGGAACCGATAAGCCGTTTTCCACTGCAGACTTTTGAATAAAACGCATCATAATATTTTGTACACCCGCAAATGAATGTAAAACCTGTGTGGAGCGCATTAACTTTTGATTTTCACTTTCCATTGGATCAACTCCTTTATTCCTTTTCGAACAGTTCGTAATGGAACTATTAATTATCACTTAATTAAATTACGCCTTTTCTTGTGCTATGTCAATTTATGAGAGTACATCATTTTTCACAAAAAAGGATGCTTAAAACTGGGTTTGTAAATTAAAAAAGTAAGTCCTTTCTCTATACTTTCGATAGAGATATCAAAATTAAAATAGCCAACCTTAAAATCCATGGATTTTAAGGTTGGCTATAAACTACTGTTCTATTAATCCATTAGCTTGAGTATTTTACAAAGCTGGACCAACTGATGAATACCTTGTAGCTGTTCCTGGTTGCGATTGTTAATGCTCAGCAATGCATCTTGCGTAATATTCTTAGCTTTTTAAGGTTATGGTATTCAACTGTTTGGACAATTTCTTTCATATTCTCCAGGAAATACACGTTTTTTTCGCAACATCCGTATCAGTAAGATTTGGCAAAGGTGCAGGGGAGTATAAAGACGGTACCCATTAGAATGTCGGCCTGGGCTATTTATTGATGGAAAGCCAAGCAATCAAGTTTTCAGGCGGAGAATCGCAGCGGCTTCAGTTGGCGACAATTCTTGGTTCCAGCTTGACCGGCGTTCTCTATATTCTGGATGAACCTATAGCAGGTCTTCATCCGAAAGATACGGAGGGCTTAGTGGAAGTGCTGAAACAATTGCGGGATATAGCAATACGGTTTTGGTGATTGAACATGATGTAGATGTCATGTAACAAGCGGATTTAAATCATTGACCTATGGCCTGAAGCGGGAAACAGAGGCGGTGAAGTGGTCGGACAAGCGATACTGGCTTCACTGAAACAGCCAGCACAGGACCCATCCTCTCAAAAATGATCGTAAGGACTTAATTAAAGCGTGTCCATAAAACTATACTAACTCCACTTTCAAACGCCTCAAGAAGTAGAAGATCAATTTAATCAATCCGCATAAAAAGTTAACTTATTTGTGTCCAAGATATTGACTCAAGTCCAAGACTTTTTAAGAGTAGTGGCAGAAAAAACACCTAAAACAAAGCAGATAAAAATTTAGGTTAACTTTCACATTATAAGTAGCATAAGGGAGCCAAAGATATTACGATCAGGGAGTCCTTTATCCTCTCTAAAAAGTCCCAATAATTAAAGCACCCATTCGTTTAAGTGCAACTTTTCAAAAAAATGAAACGTTCATAGAATGGTTTAATTTTCTAAGAAAAAACTGACGGCACTCATGATAGTATAAGTTATATAATAATATTTACTTTAGAGTGTAACGGAGATGATGAAATATGACAGGGACGGCTATACTTTTGATAATTCTCGCGAGTGCTGCTAAATTATTAGTGTCCTGTCTTCCAACCTTTGTGGTGGAAGGACTAATCAACAAATTTGAAATGCATGCAAAACTTAGTGACGAGAATGTGATCGTAACTATTGATGGAAAACGCTTGGAAGATGAAGATAAAATTCAAGTTGTTAATTATTTTAACGAAGCTACAGTTTTAAAAAAATATTATATATTTCCAGGGAACGAGCAATTGTTTTTGCAGCCAGAGAACGGTGGGACTCCATTAGTCATTGATGCTAAAAGAGGCAAAAAAGATGTTAAATTATTTGTGTACAGTTATAAAGATCACGTGGATGTAGTCAGACAGTACAAGAAGAAAGTAATTGCGTATAGTGTGCTTTCCGACAGCCTCCAACAACGTTCTATGTCCGTAACAGGGGATTTAGTTTAAAAGAATGATAAAAAAGGCAGTCTCAGACTGTAGACAAAGCGGCTTTCAAATTTTTAATTTGAGGCCGCTTTGTTTTATATTCCTGTGTGGGTAGAAGACATTTTAAAATATGCAGTGAAGCATAAAAGTAAGAAAGAAAAGGAGGCGCTAGCTTAAATCGCCTCCTTTCAGCTTGTAAGCAATGTCTTCATTTTGAAGACGATGCTTGCAGGCTTTTTTTATAATAAAAGCATCAAAATCTTGTGCTCGCGAAGAACATGAAAAAAGCTATTTCCCTCACAGAAGTCGGGCACAATCTCCACTTTTCTTAATTGAACGAAGCAGTTTATTTAAATTAAGAAAATGAATCTTTATATATTTTGTGTACTTTGGAAGGAGACAGTCACTTATGGGACAGCTCCTTCTTTTATATTTAGCCACTGCAGCTGAAGCAGGTCTTTAAATGACTCGCCGGTGCCGTTGTCAATGTTTTTAAACACTCCCATACTAGAGAATTTAAATAAATCACGGCATATAGAGTGGTGGAGGGCGTTATATTACAGACTTAAATCTATTTTTTAACAACTAAGCAAGATTTTAGAATAAACAGAAAACATTTATTGTAAATCTGCTATTCTGCTTATCGTTAAACCAATAAAAAAGGTTATTTTTCTAATCCGGCAATCCCGAAGGCACCAGGACCGCCATGGGTAGAGATCACAGCGCCGGCTTGAATCCATTTTACATTTTTAAAACCAGCTTCTTCGGCGATTTCATCTATCCGCTGCTTGATCCGTTCATCAAGTCCAATTGAGTATAGAAAATACAGCTGTTCTTTATCAATCTTGTACTGGTTTAAATAATCCCGCATCATGTTTTCTGTGACGCCGCTCATTTTCCCGCGATATTTTTTGGTCGAAACCAGTTTGCCTTCAACTAATTCAATTAGCGGCTTTATTTTTAATAAAGACCCTCCGAGATAAGCCGCATTTGATACACGGCCGCCCGCTCTTAAAAATTCCAAGCTGCCGGGAACGAAAGCGAGTCTTGATTTAGGAATTATTGATTCGATTTTTTCGATCAAGCGAGCAGGTGCAACAGCTGGGTTATTCTCTAACAAAGTAACAGCGTACATGACAATCGCAGTCAATCCGCCTGAGACGTTCAAAGCGTCAATGAGAAAAATATCTTCAAAACCATCCGCTGCGATTGTCGCGTTTTGGAAAGAGGAGGACGCCCGCGATGTATAGCCAATGTGAACAATGATACAATCGGGGAAATCCGCTTTTATCTTTGTAAAAAAATCATGATATTCATTGGAATTGGTGGATGTTGTAGAAGGTATTTTTTTCGTGCGTTCATAGAAGTCATAAATATCCGCGACGGGTATTGAACCGTCCAAATAGTCCTTCCCATCCATAATGACATGCATCGGGACCACCTGGACATCGTGTTTGTAAGCTAAATCGCTTGGTAAATCTGCTCCGCTCTCGGTCGAAAAAATAATTCTTCTCATCGTATATCCCCCTTTTACACTATACAGCCGCCCCTGTTCATTTCTCGTAATTTTTTTTACTATATCATATTATGAAAAGAACAGGCGGTTTATGGGTAAGACATAAGAGAAAGGACCATTAGGCGAAATACATTCAGGATTTATTGGCCAATCTCTCGGAGCACTTTGATATTGAATCAAAGCTAGGGGATATTAAGGCTAATCCGCTCATTATCGGCGGCCTTGAAGATGACATTGCGGAAGTAAAGTATCAAAAGATATCGAACAAAGCTATCCCAAATTCCACTTTGAAAATGTATCGAGACAATCATTTTTTGTTAATGAAGCCTAAAATGACGGCTTTCATTGTGCAGGATATAAAGAAAACATTTAAGGGGTAGTCAGATTGGCTGCATGATAAGATAAAGATAACAAAGAAACAATGAAAAGGAGACCCAGAACGTGTCCATTACCCAACAAGAGATTGACGCGCGGCATGCAAAAACGGTCATGCGCACAAAGCAGCACATTCAAAGCAACTTAAAAGAGTACTTGGAAACAGAAGAAAATCCTCGTTTTCAAGAGTACTTGAGCAAGCAAAAAGCTTTTCTGGAGGGAGTTTGGCAAAAAAAATGGCGGGAGATGCTCGTAAGTTCTTTCAGCGGGGACGAGAAAGCCGCTTATTTAGATGAAACGGGGCGATCTCCGGGCCAAATCAATCGGCTATTTTACCAAACGCTCGAGAATCTCCGTCCTTTTAACGGCTATGAGTGGACAAAAAGCGAATATAAAGATAAGTGGAGCCAGCTGGCGAAGAGTACTACGTACAAGGAAAAGAAAAGCCCGAAATCAAAAGGAAAAGAACGAGAGCGGCTTGTCCTTTCCCCGCGTAAAACAAGGGCACAAGCCGAACAAACAGAACGACAAAAGCGCCTTTCTTATATTTTTGGAGAAGAATACATACCGGCACCTTTGCCGCATGTCCAGTATGTTGTTCACGTGGGAGATACAAACACAGGGAAAACATATACCGCGCTGGAAGAATTGAAAAAGAGAAAAAGTGGTTTGTATTTGGCGCCGCTTCGGCTGCTGGCGCTGGAAGTATATGAAAAGCTGAATCGGGAAGGCGTATTATGCGATATGAAAACCGGGGAGGAAGAAAAACAAACAGAAGGCGCAAGCCACGCTTCCTGCACGGTAGAAATGTTCGAAGAAAAAACATCGTACGATATTATTGTGATCGATGAAGCACAGATGATTCAAGATCGGGAACGCGGATTTCATTGGTTTCGCAGCATTACAAGAGCGCGCGCAAAAGAAGTGCATATTATCGGCAGCCCGAATATGAAAAACTTGGTGCTCGGCTTGCTGGGCGAAGAAGCCAATGTAGAAGTGCGGCATTACAAACGGGAAACCCCACTGCTTGTCCACAACAAGGCGTTCCGACTCAATCGTGTTCAAAAAGGGGATGCGCTCGTCGCTTTTTCAAGAAAACGGGTGCTGCAGCTTGCCGCAAAGCTCGAAGCCGACGGACACGGAGTGAGCGTCATTTACGGCAACATGCCGCCTGAATCACGCCAGCGTCAAATGGAAGACTTTGTGTCCGGAAAAACGCAGGTGGTCGTCGCGACTGATGCGATTGGCATGGGACTGAACTTGCCGATTCGGCGGGTCATTTTAATGGACAGCCATAAATTTGATGGTGTGCGCCGGCGTTTACTGACTACGCAGGAAGTGAAACAAATTGCCGGACGCGCCGGGCGCCGGGGTCTTTACGATCAGGGAGAAGTGATTTTCATGGAAGACAGGAAACGAATGAAGCAGCTGCTCGAAGGAGGCGATGCGCCGATTCAAACATTTACCATCGCGCCTACCCGAAGCGTGCTCGAGCGTTTCCTGCGCTATTATCAAGAACTCGGTACGTTTTTTTCTCTTTGGGCGGAATTCACACCACCGAAAGGGACTCAAAAAGCATCGCTTGCTCAAGAAAAGCTGCTTTACGGACTTGTGAAAGGAACACTAATTGAAGATCGCCTGTCGATGGAAGAACTGTACAGCTACTTGCAGATGCCGTTTTCTGCTTATGAAAAAACGCTCTCAGACCAATGGAAACTGGCGCTTGCCTCATTGATCGGCGGCACTACCATGCCGGAGCCGGCTATCCAAAAAGGGAGTCTCGAGAAGCTGGAGCTGTCTTACAAAGCAGTAGAACTTCATTTAATGTTTTTATACCGGCAGGACCAAGTCACCGAAGCGTATTATTGGGAGCGGGTAAAAAAAGAGCTGGCGGATGATATTCATCAGTGGCTCGACCGAAACATGAAAACATTGAACAAAACGTGCAACCGGTGCGGCAGACAACTGGACTGGGATTACCCGCACGGTATTTGCCAGCAGTGCTACGGGCGTATGCAGGAGAATTGGTAAGGGATGTAAGTGACGCAGTAAAAACGGTCCCATGTAAAAAACAAATAAAAATTGACGCTTTTCTGCTTTTGATGGGGCACATACAGGGAAGAATGCAGGAAGTCAGGGGAAAACCAGCAGCCGTTAATCGAAACAATAGTCAATAAATGACTTGGAAAAGGAATTTGTCCAGGTATAGGCTCCAGAGCTGCTGGATAAATTGATGAAAGGCTTTTACTCGCAATAAAAAGTAATTCACCCGCTCTTAACCAAGAGCGGGTGAATTACGGTTAGTTTAAATTATCTTCTTCAATAACATGTCCTTCTTTTTGAATACGAGCTTTTTCCTGGCGAACAGTATCCCGTACCGTTTCTGTGTCTTGCACCGTCTGTTTTTGAATAACAATTTCTTCAGTAACGACCGGTTTTTTCGTTATTTCGATTTGTTCCTCTATAATCGGCACACGAATCGTTTCAGATGTGTCTTCAAATACCCGGTGACCTGGGCTGTGCAGTGCTGCATCTTCGCTCTCTTGGCCTGTCACAGGACGGCGTTCAATGATCACTTCTTCCCGATCTACCGGTACATCCATGACCTGCTGTTCTTCGACGACTTCTTTTTTGATTTGAATTTCACCTGTCTGCACGCGGTCTTTGTCGATGGACAAGCGCTCTTCATGAAGGAGAAGCGTTTCTTCGGCAGGTGTCCGGGCTGTATCTAAGGTAGAACTGTCAGTACCGGCATGTAAAGTGCTGTCTGTTGCGCTCATTTCCTGATCTGCCGAATAAGAATCGCTGTACTGGCTCGCATAGTCACGGTCTGCATACAGCAGCATGCCGCCGTTTTTGATTTCGTCATAACGGATATCGGCTTCTTCCTCCGTCATTCCTGTGCGGAGCAGCGCATCGCGGATCGGTGTATCACCGAGCAGAAAAGCTGCAAATCGGTCACCAAATGACATATCGGCTGACTGCACACCAACATCGGTACGGCCTCGTACCATGGAAATATCTTCTTCGTTTTGCACAATCACATACATATCTTCATCTGCAAAGCCGATCGTCTGCAATTCCATGATTTTTTTTAACAAGTCCTGTTCATTGTGGTAAACACTTGTAAATTTATTATTATCCATAATTAAAAATCCTCCTAGAGTTGCACGTAATCATTAATGCCTGCTAACTACTTTACCCTGTGTGCCGCGGCCAAAACAATTTTGCCGGAAATGAAAAATGTTATTTTGAAAAAAATTCAGTGTACAGGTAAGTAACTGTTTGAAAAAGAAGAACATATTACGCTGCTCTTTATCAAACGAGGTGAAACAAACCTTCGAAACATAATGTACAATGAAAGCATGAAGTAACTTTATTGCTCACTGATTTATAAAATATAGATTTGATTCAATGATTTTGACATAAAAAAGCCCAATTAGTTCAATCTATATAATGATTACTTTCATTGACTCGACAATAATCGACATGATTTAATTAATTTCAAATAAAAAAGCGAACTTTCTAAAAGGCAAGGGCGCGATGATACGGTTCTAACATTCGAAGGCAATAAAGGCAATAAAAAGATCATTCAATAAACAAATATGTAACTGAAACATCGAGATACTTTGCTTAAATTAGTATGTCAGTGTTGGTTAACACTTTGATAGGGGTATAAAGATGAATAAAGAATTAGATGACGATTTTATTAACGCATTAATGATTTCTCTTCAAGACGAAAGAATCATTGAAAAGATAAAAGAAATAGCAGAAACAGCAGAAGCTGACTTGTTTAGTCAACTGAGGGAACCTAAGGATCTGCTGAAAGACAAAGAAATAGCAAGGCTCCAACAAGAGATTGAGTCTAAAAAAGAGGAAATTAATGAGTATCAAATAAAGGTCCACAATCTAAATCAAAAAATTAATTCCTATTTTAATGAATTGCAAAAGAGAAGAGCAGACTACCGGGAAGCAGAAGAACTTTATGGGACTGTTCAACAGTTATCAGAAACCACCAGAAACTCCTTGAAAAGAATTTTTAAGGGTAATACAGTGCAGGAATTTATTGTTTGTGGTGTACAGTATGAAAATATTTCATCTTTGTGGGATTTTATTAAAAATGAGATTATGGAAGGGCGGGAGCAAGAAAGAGGAACCTTGCTCACTCTTTTTCAGTATTTCTTTCAAGAATACAGTAAAACATACGATACCCCTTTATATAAACCACAGGAAGTGAAAATCAATGAGGTCTTCAGAGAAGACCTGCATATAAGAACTCTCAATAGCAAAATATCCGGGAACGTTACGGAAATTCTGCTGCCAGGATATATAAGCATTAATGGTAAAATTATTAAAAAATCAATTGTGAGAATATAGCAGAAAAAAATAGAATGATAATAAAGGGGAAATTGAAATGACATCGATTACGATTCCAGAGCTTGGAGAAGGCATTGAAAACGTTCTTCTTGTGCAATGGTATAAACAGCCTGGGGATTATATTGCGGTGGGCGACGCCCTAGCTAAATTGAGCAGTGAGGACATTGAATTTGACCTCTTTTCGGAAACGGCAGGTACCCTTAAAGAATTATATGCAGTGGAAGAAACGTTAGTCAAGATCGGTGATGTGATCTGTTCCATGGAGTCTGGTGATGCTCTATCAGCAGAATCTTTAACAGAAGTCGAAAAACAAGAAACGATAGAAGATAAAGAGTCTCTTGAGAGCGTACCAAGTTTGGATGAAAAAAATTCGATAGACAGTTCTATTCACTTAATGGATAAGAACGACAAACAGGTTCTATTTTCACCTGATGCACAAACCGTTCCGGTCTCTTCCATTTCAATGACTTATAACGAAGTGAGATCTTTAATTAGCGATTTATATCAGAGGGCAGAAGAAGCCTTTTTTGAGGAGGAATCGAGCTTCTTTCAAGACATTAAAAAGCTGCTCCGTTCTAGATGGATTTACATGAATAATGCAGATGTTGTTTATGACCACAACATTGTCGCTTTATTTCCTTATAGAAAACACTATAAATTAATGGATGAAGATTTTGACTACAAAAAGCATCTGGATGTTTCCGGTTTTAAAGGTGATGCTATGACACATGAAGAAGTTGCCAAAAGTTTTAACACAACCGATCATCCTGTATTTAAGAAAATAATAGCTTTAGACGATTTCTCTGCGAGTAAAAATCCGTCCGTTTCAAGGATATTTGCCAATCCAGCAGCGACCTCTTCTAAATCAATAGCGTTTAAATTCAACGAGTACGACATTCAAAGTTTTGATGTAGTAAATCAAAAAACCGATTTGCAGGGGAAAGGATTTTTTGTTCCTGTGTTCCGTTTAAACGGGAAAAACGCCTTTGAAATCAATGATCAAATGGCGCTCCATCTATGGCTGGAAAATGGATTAGTACCAAGTGGATTAAGTGCAGAACGCCAAAAAGAGTATGATTATTTGCTGGCATTGTATCAATTAAAGGACTTGGATCATGAAAATTTCCAGAAAGAATTGCCATCCATCACTATTGATTCCAAGTCGTTTTTTGAGAAACTTTTAAACTCTGAAAAAGTAAGAGCGGATATCGATACATATGATGAAAAGATGTTAACAGATCCAAATCGAGGACATTGGGATTTATGGCCTGTCCTCAATGAAGAAAAACCTTTAACGATAAAACTAAATAATGAAATCATGGCAAGAAATCCTAAAATGGATATTAGGCAGGACGGCATAGTTGGAATTGATTTTGGCACTAAAAGTACAGTAGTCGTTCATCAAGAAGAAAGTGACTTCACTCTTCCAATGCGTATTGGGATTGGCTACCTTAACACTGAAGTACAAGACTGGCATTATGAAAATCCAACCGTGATTGAATTTATTGATTTAGAACATTTCTTGGAGCTTTATCTAGAAAAAGAAGGAAGACCCGATACAAAGTGGCAGGATGTGACGGTTTCCCACACTGCTTTTAATAGCTTGATGAATGGAAAGAGTGATCATTATTATTCCATATTGAATAATCTAAAGCAGTGGGCTGGAGAAAAGAAAAACCATCTCCGATTAAAAGACAAAAAGGATTATGCTGTTGTACTGCGTTCCTTTTTGGACTTAACAGAGCAGGAAATCAATCCAATTGAGCTATACGCCTACTACCTCGGTTTGTATATCAACAACCAGCACAATGGAATTTACCTGGACTACACCTTATCTTTCCCGGTCACCTACGAAAAAGAGGTAAGAGAAAAAATTCTAAAGAGCTTTGAGCGTGGGTTAAAAAAGACACTTCCTATTCCGATTCAGCAAGATGAAGAATTGATGAAAAAATTCCGTGTCACGGGAGGTGCAAGTGAACCTGCTGCATATGCCATTTGTGCTCTGCAAGAATACGGATTTGAACCGGAAGAAGATGAAAAAACGTATTATGGCGTGTTTGATTTTGGTGGAGGAACGACAGATTTTGATTTTGGTATTTGGCGTGAAGCGGGCCTGAAAGAAAGTAGATATGACTATGTGATTGAACATTTTGCGGCAGGCGGAGACCGTTATTTAGGTGGAGAGAATATGCTGGAGTTTTTAGCATTCCAAGTGTTTAAAAACAACCAAAAAATAATGCGTGAACTTAATATCTCTTTTACTCTCCCAGCGGAATGTACGAAATTTCCCGGAAGTGAAACGTTGATTAATGAGTCACAAGAATCTTATTTAAATACGAAACAATTGGTAGAAAAATTAAGGCCTCTTTGGGAAAAACATGAACGGTATGAAGAACAGTTTGAAAAAGGAATGATCCGGACAGACCTGTTTGACAAAAACGGTCAAGCAAAACTCAACGTTGAGCTTTTAATTGACCAAGATGAAATGGAACAACTGATCGAGGAAAGAGTTGAAAAAGGGATTAAAAATTTCTTTGAGTCTTTACGACGCGCTTTTGCCCGGTCAGAATCCAGCAAAATTAATAAAATAAACATACTGCTTGCGGGCAATTCAAGTAAATCTCCGGTTGTTATGAATTTATTTAATAAATTGATCCAAAAGGAAGTACAGAATATTCAAAGCTGGGGAGAGGTGTCTGATAATTTTTTTGAGGTTTTTCCACCGCTGGGAACGGAAGCCGCTTATTTAAAACAAGAAGAAAGAAATAGAGTGGTTAACCGAAATGTTTTAACAGCTCCTACCGGAAAAACAGGAGTTGCCTTTGGACTTGTACAAAGTAGAAAAGGCGGAAGTATAAAAGTGATTGACCACAATATTATAAATGACGAATCAAAGTTCAAGTATTTTCTTGGGAGAGGAAAAAAAGGGAAATTCAAAACGGTGATTGATCAAGAAGAAACGTATAACACCTGGCATTTATTCATTGATGCGTCAGAAGAAGACTTTGAAATTTATTATACAAGCCTGCCGGAAGCTAGCACCAATCAACTCGATATTAAGCAAGTTCAGCGGAAAAAGTTTCGCATTGAACATGTGGATGATACTGCTTTTGTTTATATTCGAACAGTAAGACCGACCGTTATCGAATATGTTGTCGCGTATGAAGACTCGATTTTAAACGAGGTTTATTTAAGTGAAATTACCAAAGTCGAATTAAGCTGATCTTTTCATCGAAAAAATTTATGTAGAAATGTTAAACGAAGAAACTCTTCGTATATGTTACAAAAAGCGTCCTTTTCCGAACACGGCTGCCCGGTTCCCAAAAGGACGCTTTTTTATTCCTTTTGCCATGAGCGATATAAGTGAAAGTCTGGAACCAAGAAACAATTATACATATTAGATTTGGTTTGTCATTTGGATTGTGTGCAATGCAGCTTAAATCTTCTTGGAGGATTAGTTGGCTTATTATAATGATAATTCCGGTATTATATTATTTATTTGCCCTAATTGAAATTCTTTAAAAAACCTTTTAGCATATAGAGACGTTTTGCACTCCTGAAAGAAACTTTTTATGGACTGAAAATAAAAGACAAATATGTTGTATTAAAAACAGCCAGATCCAAAAGAACGGAGCTTTTTCGGTTTGATTTCATAACTCATAAGTTATGAAATCAAACCTATTAGTGTTCTCATGGGTTGATTCGATATAAGTTTGCCATACGATAATACGAATAGGTTGATACTATTTATCATAAACTGTCTTTTGAATGGATTGCATAAATTAAATTTATTCAATTATATAAAAGGAGAATTGTAATGAAACTTGCTGAACTAATTGAGAAACTTGAGAAACATATAAAAATGGTCGTGGATCAGGAAGAAGATCAGAGAAAACTAATTACAATGATAGCAGAGGTACTAAAATTTAATGAAAACATGTATCGTGACGCGTCAGCAAGAACCATAGAATTACAACTTGAAATCAATAGAATGAATGAAGATTATCGCAAACTGCTTGCACAATATAGAGAGACCATACGTGAAAGAGATTTGAATCGTGGATTTAAAAAAAGAAATGAAGAATTATTGCTTGAAATCGATAATCTTAATGAAAAAAAATGGTCTTTAGAGGAATCGCTTATTGAATCTTTTGATAAACATTTTAAGATGGTTATTGAAATAGGGACAGAAATCGCTTATAGAGGAAATACTTTGCAACTAATGAAAGAAAACACTGAAAACGGATTTGGCGTGGGTATTGCATATGAAATTGACGTGGATGCTGCCGAGTCTGGTATATTAGCATTAGACGAAATATGTGATTTTGTTTTTTATAGAGTGGCTTCCTTATTAAAGCGAAATGAGAAAACAAGTAATCTTTGAAGATTTGACTAATTATATCTGTGTTACATATCTTATGTAAACTTCGAAGTAATCGAAAGACGCGCCAAATCAACGTTTATCGGCTATCGCTGACTTACAAAAAGTTATCAGCAAGCGGTCAGTCCGTTTATGCAAGACAACATTAAACAATTGGTACGACTGCATTTCACGCTATATAAACGCACGTACTGGCGCGAGTAGCTGCTTACTGCCGGATGAGCCAGTGGAAGGGCTGCGTCTGCATATGATCCTGCATAAACGATTTAAGTCTTATTTGCGGAAAACGACGCAGCCTCGCCTTTTTTCACCGTCGAGGCTCAGGTCCTTCACTGCTGATGAAACGAGTCAACTTATTATTCTCTTTCACAAAAAAAGATTATCAGTCGAGACAGATGCTTAATCCAATACATTTCTCTGCTCATACTAGAGGATAGAATTTCGCAGCAGCCTTCCGGATGTCAAAAGCCTTCTTCGCCGCCTTGCAGGAGATAAAGCGAGCAGGCAAGGATTCCTGAACCATCTAGTTATTTTACCTATTATGTTTCGGATTATATTCTTGATCAAAATACATCATCTCGATTTATTATATGTCGATGAGCTTTCTTGGAAGGGACAGTTATCCTATTTGAAAAATAATATACAATTCCAAACGCAGCATAAATGCTAGTATGTTGAATTAGAAACGCCCTGGATTCTAAAAATCCGGGGCGTTTTTTTGGCTGCTCATACTTTGATTAATGTTAATTCCTTTGAGTGTCTGACATTTCGCATGTCAAAAACATCCAATTAGTTTTTTTTGGTTTTTCGGCTGTCTTTTTTTGGAAGAGCGCTGGATTCTTGGCGATTTTGGCTATGATCCTCTTATTAATTCATATTTTCAAATCTGTTTAATTGGAAATGAAGCCACCTGTCTGCCAAGAATCTCAGCCTTTTTTAAAAAATTCCATTTTCTAGCGAGTGTATTGTTTCATGTCGACGATCGGGCTGATCAAAATAGACAAATCAAAGCCCGCCCATTCTACGGCATGGTGAATCTGAGGCCGTGTTGGTCCTGCAATATGACGGTCACTGCCGATGGCGACGGTCATCACTTTGTCCAGCGTTTTGACAATCGTCTTTACAGAAGGTGTCCGAGTCTTCTTGTTATCCGGCGTGAGCCAGTCCTCATACCGTTCTTCCAATGAACGGCGTACACCGTATTCGAGGAAAAGCAGAAGGACCAGATAAAAGACGTAACCAAGCACTTTGACACGGCGGCTGTTCTTTAAATACACGTTGTGAAAAAGCATTGGATTTTTCAACAGGCGGAAGCGCATTTCAACGCGACTCTGCTTTTTGTAGAGAAGAAGCTTTTCCTCGGCAGGTAAGCGCAGTTCCGGGCTGTTGATCAGGACAAAGGAGGACGCCATGTGCCATTCTCGTTCTGCGAAGGAAGGATGCACTTCCAGACCACTGATGGAAAACATTGATGCAGTAGAAACACACTTGCGAGAGAGATATCCAGATGAAAAATGGTTCATTAGAAGACAGGAAGGGGTCTCTCTTGATCATGGAGGAATACAAGTAATTTTTCTTAATGAACTGGACAAAGGATATAACTACTATGTGGGTGGTGACAAAGTGAAGCAGGATGGCGGATTTTCTAAAGAAGGTGCTCACGAAGAAATGAAGCACTATGAAGAAGAGTCCTAATCATGCACTCAAGCGATAAATAATCTGAATGCAACAAATGTTATTATGTTGCATTGGAAAAGCCCTAGATCCCAAAGATCAGGGCTTTTTTTGTAATGTATCTTATTGAACTAACCTATTTGAAGAGAAAGCACCGTAAATAGGACGGATCCAGTGAATAGAGGTCTTGTCTTAAAGTATTGAACTGACCAAAGGCGAATAGATTAAGCATTTTAGCCAAGAACTCATAAACACAATGGTGGTACACATCAGCTTTCCTAGCCTTTCGGAGTCTCTTACAATTTGTAGCTACTCTCTTTTGCTTAGTATTCGTAGGCATATCCATATTTGTTCACACATAGATTATCCTTAGAAGAGATCACTTCTTTGTTTAAATGTCAGAATGAAGGGTACTTTGCATAGTAACTTAGATTAGATCAAGGGAGGAAATAAAAATGGATCTTCAGTGGAAAAAGAAATTAATGGTTAGTGGAATGGCTGCTGTATTAACACTTGGTGGATTAGCTGGGTGTGGGGATGGAGAAGACCAGGATAATGGGGTTGACGATGGCGAAGTAGATGATCAGTTAGATCCAGAAGAGGAAGATGAATAATAAATTAGGCAAGTTTGCTTCGAATCAAAGTCCTTTTCTGAATTAAAGAAAAAATATTTAAAGACTTTAGGATTTTAAAAGAAGCTATCGAGTTGCTTTTACAATGATAGTGAATGCAATATAAAGGAAATTATATTGCACTCAAAAACGAACGAAAAAACAAACGCTGTCCCTTATTTATCAAGGGACAGCGTTTGTCTTGGTCTGGCTAACAGAATATAAATGCAACGTTTTGAATTGTGAGTGTAACATACTGTATGTATATTACGGTTCAATTAATTTAAATGAAGCAGATATTTTCGATCGTTAAGTTGGAAAAGTAAGTAGATTGGAAATCACGACTCTTTGTTCGGACATCAGCTTTGTTAAAAAAGGTATATTTTAAAGGCTTAGGTTATAGTGTTCCAAGAAGGCCAATTTTCATCCCTTCAACAGTGCTAATATTAATATATTTTTAATGAAGAAAAGAAAAACACACTTTAGGTAAATAAAATCATTAAAAAGTTATTGATATAGAAATGATGCTGTGTTATATTATTAATCCGTCGCCAATATAGTGACAAAAAACAGTGAAATACAAATGGGAATGTTAATTAGTTTATTATAACTATTTCCCGGAAAGTTATTGACTTTATATTTCTAATTATGCTATATTATTCGTCCGCCATCGATAAAGATGGCATAGATGAAATGAATTTGATTCTGTATCAATGATTTATTGAAATGATAATCAGATAAAACTTATTGACTTTTAGGACACTGCATGATATCATGATTTAGTTGCCTTTAACGGCAGTGAAGAAAATTGATCTTTGAAAACTGAACAAAATCAATAAAAACGTCAACGT
>NZ_JANAVL010000026.1:0-32717 GCF_024213455.1 Domibacillus sp. A3M-37
ACTGACGTTTCAACCTAGATATTTATTTAGGTATGGATTTATCGACTATTTTTCGATTACTAAGGTTTTGCTGCTTTCCATACAGGAGGCTTTCAAGTGAATAATGGAACTGTTTCGTTCAATTTCCCGCTACATTTACTAAAGCATCCAGGAGATCAGCGATATCTTTGAGGCTGGTGCTTATATCAAACAATGCTGCTGTACTAGCGATTTCACAAAGCAAAATAGCTGATTTAAAAAACACATCAAACTTGTTCATGACAGAGCACATCCTTTTCTGTTTTTTCGTTGAGATCCGTTTCACTTTCTTTCAGCCATCCAGATCAGAATTTGGCTGTGTCTTGTCTTTAAAGTGAGAAAGAGCATAAGGAAAACATGCTATCACTTTCAGTGTTAGACTAGGCAGAGCCTAGTGTTTTCGTGATATCATGAAATTTTGATTTTGACTAAAAATTAGACAGCAAAAAAGGGCATCTGTCTAAAAATTAGTCAGTAAAAATTTACGATTGTCTAAAATTCAGACAGCAAATTTCAGCCAAATGGCAAATTTTTTGACAACTAAAATGACTTCATATGTTTATGGCTATGCACGTATGAGCACTCGGCAACAAGGATTGAATCGCCAGCTCGATTTATTAAAACAATATAATTGCCATAGATTTTAACAGAGAAGATGTCTGGTACCAAAGCAGATCGTCCAGAATTAAATCGTTTGAAGGATAAACTAAGACCTGGGGACATGGTGATTGTTGAAAGCTTCTCTCGTTTAGGAAGAAGTACGAAAGATTTAATTGATTTAGTGACTTACTTTGAAGAAAATAATATTAAATTATTAAGCCTTAAAGAAAACTTTGATACATCAACACCACAAAGAAAATTAATGATGACTGTTTTTCAAGCATTCAGTCAGTTTGAAAGAGATTTAATTGTGCAACGAACGAAAGAGGGATTAAAAAGTGCTAGAGCACGTGGTCATCAAGGGGGTCGTCCTAAAGTGAATGCAAGAGAGCTGAAGAAAGCATTAAATTTATATAAAACAGAGCAATATAGTATCAGTGAAATTGTCGAAATGACTGGTATCAGTCGAGCAACGATTTATCGCTATTTAAAACAAGAGCAAAATCTCACTTAAATTCGGTAGGTTATGCTCTTGTTTTTACTTAAATAAATATCGGGTGAGAAACAGATTTTAATCAAATGAAAGAGAAAAAGAGGCCGGTAAAGTCCCAGCCTCTTTTCACCTTGTAGACAACTCCTGCTTTTTCAATAAATTTAGTCGATTTCAATCAACCGTCTCTTTCCTTTTTTAAGGACAATCCTTAATAATCCATCTTGATAAGACGCTTTCGGAGCCTCTTCAGAGGTCGGAAATGGCAATTGAATGATTCTTCCCCTTTTTTCCAACGCTCTTTTTGTATAATAATGTATATTTTCACCCTTTTTTGCTTCTGTTGTTTCCGAGTTTTCTACACGAATCCTCAACCGATCATTCCGTAACATTTCCACTTGAATCTGCTCCTTCTTGCAGCCTGGAAGCTTTGCTTCAACCACGAGATCTGTCGCTGTTTCATGCAAATCAACTGAAAATGAACCTCGATTAAGATAATCGTCAAACTGTCGGAATGGCTCATTGAAAAAAGAATCAAACGCGTTTATAAATTGGTTGAAGGATCCATCGGCCCGGTTTGGAAGTTTATGTTTATCAGATTCCATTAAGCGCCTTCTCTCCTTTCATTTGGTTACCTTTATAACGTATGCAAACCCGATAAAAGTGTACTGGGCATGAGCTGAAATAGGATTTTAAGGCGAAAATGGATGAGGTTAGATCTTGTGTAATATTCGTGATCTTAAAGGCAGGTGTTGAAAGAAATGAGCATATCGCTGTCGGGTTCTTCCTGCTTTTGTTTTCCTTTCTTTCTTAGTTTATCTTTTAGTAGCCACAGAATAGGACCATTCTTGATGTACGCAAGAAAAGCGTATTATTTCTTTCCATAGCAAAATGAACTCACGCTGGTAAAAAGGCTTTGGCCTATACGAACAGTATCAAGAGGTTTGATCAGCAAAAGGCAACTTAATTATGAATGCTGGGTCCCTTACATAAAGTGAAAGAACAAGATAAGAAAGACCGTATATAACACATATGGAAGTACCGGTTACGGGATTGGTTCTTCATTCAGATGATTCAAATTCAAGTTCTAATCATTCTCATCATTTATATCTAGCGACATGGAATGACTTGCCTGTGTCCGTCCACATGCACCATTTTTCTGGCGCTACCTCTTTTGATGTAGGCATGATCACCAACCACTATGCTGGAAAAACGGAACCTGCACCCCATACTCACCGATACTTTTCTGTGACTACATTTAATGATGGGCATAAACATGAGATCCAAGGCATGACAGGTCCTGCCATTCCGCTGCCAAATGGTGGTGGGCACCATCATAAGTTTAAGGGCGTCACGACCCTTAACGGAGCCACCCTCATTCTCACAAATACAGCGGCAGCACAATTTACTATTTTTTTGCTAGCATTATGCTTTGTAGAACTAGCTTTTTGCTTGCTTATTGCTACCAAGTATATTCTGCTCTAAAACATCGGGAGACCCATCATAAAACCATCCCTTTTGCTATTACATCAAGAGGCTTTGTCTTCGACAACTGCAACAATTCACCGATTTTCATAAGTCCCGCCCCTTTTGCAATTTTTCAACAAGCTCGACCGCAAGCTCTTCAACAATTACATCTTTTTCAATGATTTTTTTAAAAATTTCCAGATCGTAATCAAAGAGATCCGCGACTTCTGTTGCTGTAATGCCACTTTTCAGCATACGCAGCGCGACTTCCAAAATCCCCAAATCCTTCGAATACTCCAGCCTTGCCTTTTCATCTGCTTCGGCCATCCAGTCCCGCCAGTCGTCACCCATTAGGCAGATCCCCCTTTGTTTTCACAACAACAATCCTGCCGTCCGCGTCCTCCCTTACGAGCTGGCCCTGTTTGTTTTGATACACAATATAGGTGCCGTTTCGTTTTGCCTCTTGCCGTGCCAGCTCGCCCATTCTAGCTATCAAAATGTCCAGTTCATCCCTTGGGATCTTCACAGCTGTACCCCCTTTTGCATTTACAGCTTTTTAATTTCTTCTTCACTCAGCCCGGTGACTTCTTTGATAACTTCCAGATCGGCATTGTGCTGCAAAAGGATACGCGCATTTTCAACATGTTCCTGCTGCCTTTCCTGCGCAGCCTCTTCTCTGACTTGTTTGACCGCATGCTCGATAACAAATGCTACAGCTGGCTGCTGTTCTTCCGCGAGCAGATTCCCTACCTTCGTCATTTTGAAGCACCCCTTTGCATTCATTATGTTTGCTTGCATTATATATATCTTCTGCACAGCTCTGTTCAAAACCTTTAAAACCTTGACCATTGCCCACTCCAGGACTCTGCCCTCTTCAAAGACAAAATCAATGCATATACAATACATATGTGTACCTTTGAACTTTACATATAATCCTTTATGAAAAAGACTCTATTTTCCATCCAATACGTTGCATTCAATATAACATAATGATCCAAAGCATTTCATTCAGATTCCTTCTTGAACACAAAAACAAGCACTATCCCTTAATTATCAAGGGATGGTACTTGTTTTATTGGTTTAGTTTCAATGCAACATAATTAAATACAAATATCTGGCAACTATTGCGGTCTTGGTAGAAAAAAAGCGGGAATTGCCATAATTGGAGCTGGAAGAATTGTTGGAGGTGGAGATGTCCCCACATTTGCAAAGCAAAAGCCTCTTTCATCACAGCAAACATTACCAGTACATTGAAGACCAGATAGTTGACCAGGTAGGTGAGTCCAGGAATGAAGTGGCCACGGTCCAAATCTTTTTCGGGGGTGAGATTTTTGTTCACCGCGAACGTAGAGAGTATTATTTGCAGATACTCCAAAACCTATTTTTACCTGATAAGTGTCGTAGATACATTCTTCACCTTACCTATAAGGCTGTTTACATTTCCAAATTGGCTATTTATTAGTCTTCTCTCCCTGCGTAGTAAAGTGAGAGGGAAATGTCATCTGATTCAACGTCAACTTCTACATAATATCCCCAATCTAATTTATTATAAAAAGCATTCAACCAATTATCTGCACCTGGCGATGGTGCTGGTTGTATATATTCACTGGGCAAAATATTCATCTCCCCTTTGTAATGACTTTCCATAGTAGGATATGCCTCTAATTTTTTTTGGTATAGACAAAAAACTACTGGTAAAAGTTCGATGTAATGGGTGCTTTAGTTGAATTAAGATGAAAAATAAAAACTCTTGAAGGATTTATTTTTAAAAAAACAAATGTCTAAAAGATACACCTTTACGCTGTTTCTGTTTTTCAACTCCCATGTAAGAACGAGTTGCCTTACATAATCTGTGGTGCAATGCTTGCGCTGCATGGATGGCTAACGGGCAGGTTAGTTCAATAAGAGTGGCTATTTAAACAAGGAGTGATAACGAATGGCGAAGATAGAGGTTACAGAAGAAAATATAAACGATTTAATCTTAAAATAGCACGAAAGTGATTCTGAATTGGAGTTGCATGAGTATTTAGGCCTCACGTGGAAACAGTACGCCCGTTGGGTAGAAACGGGAAACCTTTTATATATAACCTGAAGCGAATCCGAAGGATTATGAAAAAATACAAGATTTTATGTCCCATCAGAAGAACCAATCCTTATCAGAAGATGTTGAAAGCTACTCAAGAACACTCCATACTGCCAAACTTATTAAAACGAAAATTTAAACAAGCAACTCCAGGAAAAGTATTACTCACCGATATTACATATTTATATGACGGTAATGGAAAAAAGGCTTATTTATCCACTATTAAAGATAGTTCGACGAATGAAATTCTTGCCTATAATGTGTCTAATCGGATGACATTAGAATTAGCTACGGACACGCTAATAAAGTTAAAAAGGAGTAAAGCTTGCAGAAGGAGCCTTTATTCACTCTGATCAAGGAGTACATTATACTAGCCCCACTTTTCAAAAACACGTAAAAAAACTCGGACTTCGTCAATCAATGTCAAGAAGAGGAAACTGTTGGGATAACGCTCCCCAAGAGTCCTTCTTTGGTCACTTCAAAGATGAAGCCTATATAAAACAGTGTAATACTTTAGAAGAACTTAAAAGAGAAATAAAAAATTATATGACGTACTATAACAATTTCAGATATCAATGGAACTTAAAGAAGATGACTCCTGCTCAATACAGAGATCACCTCCTCCAAGTGGCATGACTTTTTTTAAAATGTCCTTTACAAAGGGTACACTTTAAATATCTGGCTGACCTTATAATACGAAGCACCCGTTAGCAAAAAGACTATCGCACCAGCCTTGGGTCTATTAAACTTATCTGTGAGGTGTCATGTTGTAGAACTACAATGTCCTGAGATAATTTTCAATTCCCCGTTTCGATACTCCCAAACACGAGTGTAACAGAACTCGCCATTAATTGGCTCCTCCTCGAAAGTGCCAGTTAGAGCAACTCGCGTAACGGTTAAGGCCAGCGTATTTAAGAGTCTAATTCTTTGTTCCAAAACATCAATACCAGTAATTTTTAAGTTTCCTGAACGGTGGGCTTCAATATCAGCTTCTTTTGATAAAATTTGTCCGAAATGATTGACGAATATAAGGTCGTCAGCTATCAGTTCATCTAACATCTCCACATTACTGGATAGCATTGCTGTCCGAAGGAATTCTTCATAATCAATGATTGTGGATTCATTCAAAATAAAACCCCCTTTTCCTATCGCTCTTAAGTAAGAGTTTCAATTACATATAAGTTCTTGTTCCATTATCCTGCTCCGTTAGCCATCCATGCAGCGCAAGCATTGCACCACAGATTATGTAAGGCAACTCGTTCTTACATGGGAGTTTAACAAGAAAATCAACATCATCATTTAACAGATCCATTTAAAAAGAAGACTGTTCAGAACAGTCTTCTTTTTTTGAATCCACGAAGGAGACTTCATCTTTACTTTATGCCCATTGGGCTTTAAACATTCTGTTTTTGCATATATTGGAGGTGGGATAAGCTCCTTTCCAGAAGCCTTTTACCTAAAACTGAATGACAATGTAGAGAAGGAACAGAGCACATTGAGCCTACAGTTTGTGAAAGGAATCGGGGTGATCTGACCCCCGTCAAGTAGACACCTTTAAAAAGCCTACATCGCCTTTCTTCGAAATTGAACTGGAGAAAGGTTCTTTGGTTTCTTTTGATATCTTGCTGCGTTATAAAACTGTGTGTATTCGTCTATCGCTTGCTTAACCTCAGAAGCCTGGTTAAATGTCAAAAGGTGAGAGCATTCAGATTTCAAATGGTCAAAAAAGCTTTCGATACAGGGATTGTCGAGGCAGTTTCCCTTTCTGGACATACTTACTCTCATTTTGTGCTTCGCAAGAAGGTGATGATAAACACGGGAGGTATAAGTCACACCTCGAAAGCATCTTTAGGAAAAACTTTCATTTCCCCGCGGAAAATGCATGAGTTTATTTGTGATTTTGAACTTAAAGAAGGAAAAAGTTATTCCTTTTATAATTATGAGTTAGAAAGGTTCCCAGTACATTTTTGCACGTTGAGTTATTTTTCAAAAAGCGAGGATATATTCAACAAGATCTAAACATTCCAGTCCATTTGATGTACCGATTCAAAGGATACCGATAACTGATATCTATTCCCTCTTACCCGCAGTCTGGTCTCTTCCTCGCATAAGAGTATCACTTATCTTTTATTACAGAATAAAAGGCAACTTTCCCTATTGGAAGGTTGCCTTCAAATTTTATGAGATTATAATTCATCAGACCTTGACGGAAGCCAGTCTGCCAAAAAAGGTGGCAGGCCATCTCCCTTGACAGTCAACGTTGTATGCCCGCCGGAAACAAGGCGGTAGGTCTTGTCTGGACTGGATACCTTGTTGATGAAATCCTGGCTAAGGGTCTCGGGAACCAGCCGGTCATGTTCTCCTGCTACAACCAGAAGGTTTGCCTGGATGTTCGCTGGGTCGGCCTTTTTCCCTCTGATCACAAGCGTTCCTTCCATAAATTTATTTTCTTTGCCAATGTCGTTGGCCAGCTGTTTGAGGGCTGCTCCTGAAAAGCCGACCTGCTCATTCGTCCATTTGTTGAACCTCCGCCACCTGTCCACATAGTCCTTATCGTAGGCCTTATTTAAGAGGGAAAGATAGGGGCTGATATAAATAGGGGAGCTGGCCAGCCGCAGTCCGTACTTCATAAACCTGCCTGGAATGAATCCCAGCGCATCAAGAACCGGATCCATGCTGAAATCGCCCTTTTTCACCGCTTCTGCCCATTTGTCAAAAATCGGCGGTTCAGAAAGAGTAAGCGGTGCCACACAGATAATCAAATTTCGGATAGGCTGTTCTGAAACGGACGCATACATGGCGGCCAGGGTCCCTCCAAGGCAGAAACCAGCCATGGTAAGCCCGGCTGCTTTAGAATGCTTTAACGCCTTCCGGACCGCCCGGTCAATGTAATCCATCAAGTAGTCATCAATCGTTATATCCTTGTCTTCATATCCTGGTGAACCGAAATCCAGCAAATAAACGTCGTACCCATTTTGCAGATAGGATTCAATCATGCTCGCTCCCGGGGCCATATCCAATACAAATGCTTTATTTACAAGTGAATAGACAAGGAAGAGGGGAACAGCATATTTCTTGTTTGGAGATGGATAATGCCAAAGGGTTGCTTTATTTTTCTTCCAGACAGCGATTCTCGGTGTCTGGCCCACTTCGGGTTCTGGTGCAGTCCAAATACTGAAAAAACCTTTCCAGCGCTGCCATTCTTTTTCCTGATCAAAGTCTGGCCGCTCTTTCATCTTTTCATTCTCTTTTTCAGCTTTATATCCTGGAGAAGTTTTAAAAAAATCTCATCAGAATCCAGAAGAATAAAGGACTTGGGGTCCAGGGTAGGGCTCAGAAGTTCTTCAAGGTTTACTTTCTTCTTAGTATGTTTGGCTTCTGATTTTCTTTTACTATTTGCATCCCGGGCCGATGACGAATGGCTGGAGGCCGGCCTTTTATCCGTTCCTGTCCTGAGTTCTTCTACCGCCGCTGCCAAATCATCCATTCTGTCGTTCAAATCATCTACTTTTTCTTCTATCTGGACCAGCAGTTTTGCAACATTCGCAACATCGTCCTTGGTTGGAGTATTTAAATGGAGAGAAATAATTTCCTGGAATTCGCTGATAAACTGGATCAGCTTTCCGTGTACATTTAATAGAAATGCGGCGGGTAACACAAGTTTTTCTTCATTTAATTGGTCCTGGATCCACTCATTAAGCTGTGTTTCTAGCTGAAATCCTGCATTTCTGATTGTTTCGTAAATGTCAGACGCTTCAGGTTTATTTGCCATTAAGAAATCTCCTTTCAATAATTTCTGTCTGTTTAGTATAAACAAGCACTAAGGGAAGTGTGCGTAAATTGGTGAACAAGCCTATGCCTTTTTTTAAAAGCTGGCAAGAAGGGGCATGTGCCGGTTCCATTCTTTTATTTGGACATATTATAGGAACTATTTAGTGGAAAGGAGAGTTAAAAATGACAGAAGAAGAGATGGGGGATATCTTCGGAGTTTATGGACACGGCAAGATGTTTGAAAAGCTGAAGTATCCGCTCTATGTTTCTGGTGAGCTTGATGATGAGGACCCTGATGCTTTGGAATCGTTCTTTGACTGGTATGATTTTAAAGAGGGAACCCCGATATTTTTTGATGAATTTAGATATCATTTCAGGATTTTTAAAATGTTATATGATAGAGGCATATTGCCGTCTATTTATTAGCCTGTGAAAAAAGCCCAATCCTTGGGGGGCGACCCCCATACTTGAGACAGGGATCAAACACCTATAAGCAGCCAGCTGCCGGTACGTGACCGGCGGCTGGCTGCTTAGTTTCGCTTGAATACGGATATGGTTATAATAATGAAAATTGAAAACACTTTATTGTTTATTTGTTATTTCATTTTATCTCCGATGTGTTAAGTCCATTTTTTATAGTTTTAACCAGTCCTACCATTGATTCGAACATGTCTGCCTTTGAGTATTTTCTGGTTTGTTCTTTCTCTAGCTTATAGTTATCATCTGATAATTTAAGAACCGTTACAAGGTGAACTTCTTCAGTTTGATCTACTAGAAGATAGGTGTAGTCACCTTCCATAGATTCATCTTCCCCTGAATTCCAAAGTTCTGTAATTTTAAAGTTGTCACCATAAAATTCTTTAACTGCAGCTAGTGGTGTCTTTTCAGTCATTTTATTCTTCCCCTTTTAAAGTTAATGGATGAAAATTAGTGGTCCAGTCTACTTGTCTTAAATGATCCATTTTAAATTAACTCCTCCACCTAGTCTTTTATCAAAAGTATACAATTGTGTTAATTTCATTCCCTTTTTCGTTAAAAATATTCAAAAGACAAGTTGAAAATTGATTTTTTTTCATTTTCTTTTTCAGTTGCTGCAGCGATTTCCAAACATTTTTCTTCTATCTTTTGACTAAGACTTTGCATCAGCATCCGATCGCGCTGCTCAATTGCCTCATTCATTTTTAGCTCTAGTGCCTGGAACATCGCTTCACGTTCTTGTTCCACTGCTTTTTGAACAGCTGTGTCAATCATCGCTTCTAAATCACGTATGGATAACGTTACATTCTCATCGTTTTTGCGTTCATCGAGAATAACGCCTAACGTTTTTGATCGTTTTTTTGCTCGATAAACTTTGTTGCTACAGCCGTGACCGCATTTTCCTTGGATAAGTATTGAGGGAGTTACCTCCAGGGACGAGGGAAATACGGTATTAATGGTAAGTCCGCGTAACGGTAGTTAATTGGAAAAATAAGGGATCGTTAGGGAGGTGAAACAAACACACTCTAGTGTGCGTGGAATGAGGGAAAGACGCAGACAGGATAGTCTGCTAAATATGGAACACGTATAAATGGCTGAAATCGGTGTTTAAGGCGTCTTACCGCTTTTGAATGGAATAAGGTTTAATAGCAACAGAAAAGTGGCTCAAAATGCCGGGGAAACGGATGAAAAAGTTCATGCCTTAAATCCCCCGGAAGGTTCAATGCTGCAGACATTATTTAGTCATGTAAAATGACCCCATCTTCACTCGAAAATTTCAGGGTGCATAAGTGGGCACTCGAACTGAATTCAATTCACCTCAAACCCAGTTTTGCAGGCTGGCGACAAATTGAGGTGAGCCTGTAAAACTGGGTAACAGACAATTTTGTCCATAACACAAAAAAGAAGCGGATTTGCTCCGCTACTCATCTTTTATAAATCGTTTGCAAGAGGTTGAAATAACGGTCATAATTGCTCTCTCTTAAAAGCGATAAATATGTCAGTGCCGCATCAACCGTGACGTGCCAGTTCAACTCATGCTGGTCATAAAATGCATCTGGATCAAGATGCACAGCATCTATAAATAATTCTAACGCTTCCTTGCCACGCAGCCTCACTGCTACTGATTCAACCCATTGTATTAGTGACTCAATCCGTACCTCATCCACCAGTGTGTTTAGAACAAGCCATTCAAGCCCATTAATACCTAGCTTTAGCATGTCTGCTATTATTTCGTTTTCAGCCTTGTAAGCTGCTGCAGAACGATTCATGTAATCTTGAAAGCTCTCAATCATTCCATTTCCTCCCTCCTGTGCTTAGATTTCATCCATTAAATCGCCCTGTATAGCGTCAGAAACATCGTATAAACGACGACGAGAAGGTTCGTTGATTGTGAACCCTCTCGCTGCGCTTAAAATGCTGTGTAACGTCCGTGTCCGTATTAGCCCCTATTAGTTATCTTTATATTTACCAACGTAAAGCGCATCCGTAAACTCAAGTACAATGCCTCTAGGAAGGAGAAATAAGCACTTTAAACTCATATAGTGTCGGAAAGTGTCGGAAATACAATGTGAAGCAGCCCCAGTATAAAAAGAAACCTGCAAAAATTTATTCTGCAGGTTTCTCGAAAAATAATTCAAATGAACTGATTTTCTCTTCGGACTCGTCAATCGTAATCGTATAGTTCCCTGGTTTACATTCCTTGATTAGTCCCCGATCCTTGAAATATCAATGTATGCTCCATGAAAATCCTCTCTTTTACGCATTGTCATATAAGAGGAAAACTTACTATATAAACGATTTACGCTTCAAATTCTTTAATTTTGGCATTTGGGCTTAACACTTTTTCAGGATTAAACTCAGCTAACGGCTCTCCATTTTTCACTTTATTAGCCCAGTCATGGTTAGCGAGGGCACCTTTGCCGAGGGTTATCATGTCCGCCTCGCCCTTTTCAATCATTTCGCTGGCCGTGTTCGGGTTCTCCAAGTGTCCATTCGTAATCACCGGCAATTTTCCGTATTTTTTCGCCAAAGCGGCAAGTGATGCTCTTCCGTCGCCGAAAGCAGAATCGGTCGCAGCCGTTCCTTCGCCTTCAGGGAATGCGGGCTGCCATGCTTCATACTCTGTCACATGAATAAAATCCAAACCAGCCTCGCTCAAACGGCCGAAGATGACCTCCGCTTCTTTTGCTTTTCCCGCCCACTTGTGTGAGTTATCATTTACTTTTCCTTGAGAAATTCGAATGCCGACTGTAAAGTCCTGTCCGACCGCTTCCCGCACGGCCTTAGATACTTCAATAAGCAAGCGGATACGATTCTCTACGGAGCCGCCGTATTCATCTGTTCGCTGATTGGTGTAATCGGTGAGGAACTGATCGAGAATGTACCCATTGGCTCCGTGGATTTCCACCCCGTCAAATCCAGCTGCTTTGGCACGCTGAGCCGATTCCACAAACCCTTTGATCACGTTTGTTATGTCCTCTTTTGAGGCTTCTTTCGGTATCGGAAACGGTCCTTTTCCTCCGTAAAATTCCATCTGTTCGCCTTTTGGCGGAACAGCAGAAGGGGCGATTGCCTCTTTCACAAACCGGTTTCCTTGTGAAAGGGCCCCTGCATGCATGAGCTGGGCAAAAATTTTCGCATCGGCCTCATGGACAGAATCTACTATTTTTTTCCATGCCCGCACTTGTTCTTTATTGGCAAGACCAGGCTGGTTAAAATATCCTTGACTATACTGATCATCCGGATAAATCCCTTCTGTAATGATCAGTCCAAATCCGCCCTGGGCAAATGATGTATAATACGATGCCATTTGATCTGTGGCGAGTCCTTCAGAAGTTGCACTTGTCCGCGTCATTGGGGCAAGGCCTACCCGATTTTTTACTGTTGCGGTGCCTAATGTAACGGTTTCAAATAATAATTTTGTGTTTGTCATGATCAAAATCCCTTCCTTATTCAAGGCAAATTATAGTATGTTCCATTGCATGTAAAATATTTCATTTAATACCCTCAATGCAGTAAGTCAAAGCCTCTCCAAAAAAACAAATTTTTGTTTCTTGATTTCATCATTTGTTCAAGTGTTTACTTCAAACAAACCATTGCGACGATCATATCACCAATAATAAACGTGGAAACTGTCGTGATGTTCGTATTGTTAATAGGCCTGTTTTAAGACTTTTTGATGAGCCTCCTCTATCTTATTTTTAATTTGAGATATTTAATTTAAGCGCTTTTTAGTATATACCCAAACATGTATATGTATCTAACCTTCTGCTTAAACAAGGACCCAAAAGAGAGACCTTGATTTGAGAAATTACCTCATTTTCTCTATCCGTAGCAAATACCCTAATAACAAGTCATATCATTATTTCTGTAATCTCTATCCTACCTTTTTCTGTTTGATATTTTTTAAGACAACAAAGAACTCATCACTACTCATACAAAAAAACCAAAGCAGCTGTATTTGATCAAGCTGCTTCGTTTTTTAGTTGCATTTATCCTTTATTAATACGGTTATTTCATTCAGAATGATCTGTTCGCAAAAGTGTACTTTTACGAACGGGGCTTTTGAAGTTCTTCATTGTTAAAAACATGGTTATAACTTTTTGGTAAGATCAGGGTTTAAGAACAACTTTGACACATTCGTCTTCGTGATCATTAAAGATTTGATAGGCTTTACTCGCCTGGTCTAGACGCATTTTGTGAGAGACGATTTCTGTTGGATCCAACTCTCCTGACGTAATCATTTTAAAGAGCATTGGCATGTAATGTACGACAGGTGCTTGGCCCATTTTTATTGTTACATTTCTTTCAAAGATATTCCCTAAAGGGAACTGGTTATATTTGGAACCGTAGACTCCAGTCAGCTGCATCGTTCCAAATTTTCTCACAGCATTCATACCGATTTTGATCGGACTAATGGTTCCGCCAATAAGCTTCATCTTTTGTTCAGCAGCTTCGAGGGGTGTTTTTTTTCCGTCCATCCCTACGCAATCAATTACTGCGTCTACACCGCCATTTGTGAGCTCTTTAATATGGGAACCCATATCATCGAACTCCTCAAAATTATAAATTTCAACATTGTTCATTTTTTTTGCACGTTCAAGCCTATATGGAAGATTATCGACCGCAATGACTCTCTTTGCGCCTTTCATCCATGCAAATTTTTGCGCCATTAACCCAACCGGTCCACAGCCGAGTACGGCAACGGTATCCCCTTTTTTCACTCCTGCATTATCAATGCTCCAATAAGCAGTTGGCAGTACGTCAGACATAAACAGTAATGCTTCATCTTCAAGTTCAACAGATTCAGGAATCACGAAAGGCATAAAATTCCCATAGGGAACACGCAAATATTCAGCTTGACCACCTGGATGATTCCCGTAGCGCTCCGTAAATCCAAAATATCCGCCTGTATCAACTGCTGGATTTGGATTAGAATTATCGCATTGGCTCTCTAAATCATGCTGACAATAGAAACAGCTGCCACACGAAATGTTAAATGGGATGACAACTCTGTCCCCTTTTTTCACTTTTGTTACCTCTGGTCCTACCTCTTCTACAATACCCATCGGCTCGTGTCCAACTACATAATCTTTTTCAGCTGGCAAGGCACCTTGATAAATATGTAAATCAGACCCGCATATCGCTGTTGATGTAATGCGCACGACAATATCGTCTTTTTGTTGAAGCTTCGCATCTGGAACTTCTTTCACTTGCATATCCTTGGAACCTTGAAAAGTAACTGCTTTCACAAGTAAAACCTCCTATTATAAATTTATATAACTCATATAATACCCATTGAAGAAATTAATATGTTTTTTATTTATTTTTAGGAAACGGTGGCGCACAAGACGCCGAACGACGTGGGTTTCTCTGCACGCTTCAACTGGACGCTGTCGCTGATTGCGCAGTTTATCGAACGGGAATGGAAGGAAACCTACACATTGCGTGGGGCATCCAAGCTTCTTCATTCGCTGGGATTAAGCTATACACGACCGACTTATACGCTTCAAAAAGCAGATCCAGTGAAGCAGAACACGTTTGTCCAGGAAACCTTTCCGTCTTTAAAAAAAGCTGATGGATGGGCGGATTGACCACCTTCTGTTTGAAGACGAATCGATGATTCGTGATTACCAGGCGATACAACGGACCTGGTTCTTGAAAGGAAAACAACGTTTAATTCCTACTTACGGCCAGCATAAAGGAGTCAAGCTGATTGGCACGTTAAATTATGAAACGGGCGAAATTCTCTGCATAGAAGAAGAACGCTATGATGCAGAAGCCTTTCTTCGCTTTCTCCAAACGGTGCTGGTTCACCATCCGACCGGCCAAATTGTGATGATTCTGGACAATGCCCGCATTCACCACGCGAAACTCATCCAGCCGTTTCTTGAAACAAACCGTGACCGCTTGAAGCTCGTCTTTCTGCCACCCTACAGCCCCGAGTTCAACCTGATGGAAGGCGTGTGGAAATGGCTGAAAGAAACCGTCATCCACAATGTCTTTTATCGAAGTTTCTCATCTACCAATCAAGGCGTTAACACCATATCGTTGAATACAATCATTAAGGAAACCTTAATTTTACTGCAGTCCGAAATGGTCATATATGGTGTACGCTGATTAAAACAACAAAACTACAAAAAAGGTGCCGGGATATTCATTTTATCTCGGCACCTTTTTTCATTCCCAATTCAGAATAAATAAGGTTATCCCTATACACTTTTTGCCTCTTTGCTTTTCCCAAGTTCGTTTGAAATCATCGCAATAATAATCAACACTAATGCAACTATTGTACTCCATGTAAGTTTTTCCCCTAAGAATCCTATCCCGATCATCGTTCCAATTACAGGAACTAAATAGTTGTTGAGTGATGTGAATGTAGCTCCTGCACGCACAATAAGCATGACATACATTACATATACGATACCTCCGCACATAGTCCCCAAAATCAGTAAAAAGAATAGGGATAATATTGATGTTTGAATGTTCCAAGGCTGATCTATTAGCAGAGATGCAGGAACCAGGTATGTACTTGCTCCAATAAGAATATTTCGAGAGGTTGCGATTGGTGAAATATCCGGCAATTTATTAATAAGAATCAATGAAATGGAGAAGCTTAATGCAGCTCCTAGCACTGCTAATTCTCCCCATAGACTGTTTTGAAGGCCAGAAACCGATGTTGGGCTGATAAGTATCCAAATACCGATAAATCCAATAATAACGCTCAGCAAACTCCCTTTGGTTAACTGTTCTTTCGGAATGAAGATTTTTGTCAAAACAATCGTAAATACAGGGATAGTCCCCATAAGGATAGCAGCAGTTCCACTATCGATTTGTCCTTGTCCCCATGCAACTAATGAAAACGGAATCGCGGCCTCGGTAAGGCCAATGATAAAATAGAAAAACCAAGGGCCATGAAATGATTGAATAAAGCTTTGGTTTCGTCTTTGTCCAATAAGAAATATGCTTAATATTATTGCACCAATCAAACTGCGGCTGGCAGCAATAGTTGTAGGAGGAATGGAAGAAAGTGCCCATTCATTGAACATAAATTGCAAGCCCCAGATGATGCCTATACCGATCAATAACAAATAGTTTATTAATCCAGGATGTAAAAATATGTTTTTCATTTTTAATGGTATCTCCTTTACAAGCCTTTTACATTCTATTTCTCAGCTAGCAAAAAAGAAAGGCTACCGGTTGGCAGCCTTAATTACTCCAGGTTAAAAATGGACTTAGTTATAGATACGTGTAAAAAGAATATTTTATTGAATGTGTAGAACTGTCGGAATACGGGGTAGCCTGATGACTGGGCAAGGGGATCGAAGATCCCCTTGCCCAGAAATCTCCCACTTTAACCGTTAGATAAGTGGGGTAATTCAAGTTATTTCTAACAGTGTCTACAAAAGTTAATTTAGATAATCTCATTCTTTGTCTTTGGATAGCTATTAGATGTTATGATCATTCTGTCAGAACACCCATATTTCTCTTGGACTAATAAAAGGGCTATTCCCCCGATAATACTCGGTACAGCAAATGCCATGAACGCATTTTGTGGTGCTAAATTAGTTGCTAGCAAGAGACCGATTATGAGGGGTGCTAATATTGCTCCTATTCGTCCAATCCCAACTGTTACACTAAGACCAGTTGTGCGGATTTCTTGTGGGTAAAATTCAGATATATAAGGATTTACTAAGTTTTGCGTTCCGCCTGTGCATGCACCACCAATGGCGATTAATACATACAACAAAAGTAGATTAGACGTTACACTTAAAGAGACAAAGCAAATAGCCCCTATTAAAAACATGAACAAAAGCACTTTTCGATGCCCCAATCGATCCACTAAGTAACCACCAAGTAAAGAACCTCCAATTTGTCCGACTCCTAACACAAGGCTGAATGATAAGCTTGAAGTAATTCCATATCCAGATCCTTGCATAATTTTTGGAAGCCAAGTATTTAAGCCGTAGATCATAAGAAGACAGCTAAACACCGTAGTCCAAAAGGCTAATGTACTAACACCTCGATTGTCTGAAAATAGCTTTTTGACAGGGAATCCTTTTGCGCGTTCTTTTACACTCACATATTCAAAATCGTCTATTGCTTGATAGTTCCCCTTAGGATCGACCTTGTTAAGAATAGTTGCAATTTTATCACCTTGGTTACGAAGAATATGAAAGGATAGCGATTCAGGAAATTGTTTAAGAAATAATGGTAGTGTAATGAGTGGGATAATCCCTAACCAATATAAAAATCTCCATCCAAGGCTTTCCATTAAATACATACCCGTAAGTGAAGCTGCTATAGCCCCTATTGAGTAACCACAATACATTGTCGCGACAATAAGTGCTCTATTTTTTTTAGGTGAGTATTCTGTCATTACCGCAATTACACCTGGCATTAATCCGCCCATCCCAAGAGCTGCAATAAAACGCATAATCGTAAAGGTGAGGGAATTTGGTGCCAAACCAGCCAAAAGAGAAAATACACTGAATAATAACATACAAACCGCTAACATTTTTTTTCGTCCAACAATATCGGCAAGTGAACCCAATAAGAAGGAACCAATCATCATACCAATTAGAGTATAACTGCCAATCGCTCCTGCTTCTACAAGAGTTAATTCATATTCAGTCATCATCATAGGCAATCCTATACCGTATAAAGCAATATCAAAACCATCAAAGGCAATTGCATAAAAACACCAAAGAAAAACTAATAAATGAAATTTATTAAACTTACTTTCATCTATTACCTGGGAAGTCTGAACAATACGCATTTGATTCCTCCAATTCTTCCTCTTTTTTGTTCTTGAAAAATTTCTTATTTCCAAACTTCTCTGGAGATCTCCACGACATGCTGAAGTTTTGCCCATTGTTGATCCTCTGTCAATAAGTTACCTTCTTCAGTAGATGAAAACCCACATTGCGGACTCAAGCATAGCTGATTTAAATTAACGAATTGTGATGCTTCTTCAATACGCTTTATAATTTCATCTCTGTTTTCTAATTCACCAAATTTTGAAGTAACCAAGCCCAAAACAATATTTAAATCTGATCTATTTACAAAACGAAGTGGTTCAAACCCACCTGAACGATCATTGTCATATTCTAAGAAGAAACCGTCGATATTTAAATGCCCAAATAATTGTTCTGCAACAGATTCATATCCGCCAGAAGAAATCCATGTTGAACGAAAATTCCCACGACATATATGCATCGTTATATTTAAATCATCCGGTCGATCCGCTATTGCTTTATTTAGCGTATGTAAATACATTTTGATTAAATAATCAGGATCCATTCCTTTTGCACGAAGTTGTTCTTTTTGCTCCTCTGAACATAAATAAGCCCAAGATGTATCATCAAGCTGTAGGTAACGACAACCAGAATCATAAAAAGCTTGTATGCCTTTTTTATATGTCTTGGCTAAATCATCAAAGAATTCTTCCTCATCTGGATAGACCGACTTATCAATCTCTCCGCGAAAATGAAGCATACTTGGACTTGGAATTGTAAATTTTGCTACATGGTCTTCAGCTACTCGGTGAAGATATTTATAATCTTCTAGCATAGGATGGTTTCCAAAGTCTAATTTGCTTGTCACTTTAATCCCGCGAGATTTTGTTTGTTTTTGATGAAATTGAATTCCGCTTCCTGACCAAAAGCCATCAACCCCAACCAAATTTTCTAGGAAATCAAAATGCCACCATGCTCTGCGAAATTCTCCATCGGTAACAGCTTGGAGGCCTACTTCTTTCTGTTTCAACACAATTCTTGCAATTTCCTCATCTTCAATCTTACGTAATTGTTCTAGTGAAATCTCGCCATCAGTCCTCTTTGAGCGTGCTTTTTTAATTGCATCGGATCGTAATAAACTTCCCACTTGATCCGCACGAAAAACCTTTGAATTGTTTTTAGACTTATTTAGTGTTTGCATAAAATCCCTCTCTTTGTTTTAATATTTTTGTTGGTTGTATCCTATCATGATTAAAGGGTTATAGGGTAACTGATAAAAAGAATCAGTTATTATAACTAAAAGCTATAACAACTATAGTTGTTAGTTTAAAAATATTCGCTTTTTTAACTATTCCAATGTTTGTGGCGTGTCTGATTTGGTGTTGATAATCCAATGATGACGTAAAATTTTATCATCAAAAAACTGGTTTTGTGCGAGTCGAATCTGGATCCTTGTGGTCCTTTCCAATGACATGAAGGTAAAAGCCTCCAAAGATCGAACCGGAGGTCGTATAATTTTAGCCGGCACACTTCAGCATTCCTTCTGCCGGTTCCCACACTCATACATGAATTGATATGAACATAATTGGGTTGCCTAAAAGAGAAAAAACAGGAGTCCTTACTGTAAGAGAAGCTCTGCATTAAATGAGCATTTGGCGCAAAGTTTTACAGGAGAATTAAGAATAACTAATGTGGCTGCTCCACCGAAGAACGGTTTGCTGAACAAAGCGACGATGTAATGCTACTGTCTTTTCCTTTGTGTTTTTAGCCATCCTCCGGGAAAAGAGGCAAATATTTATTCGTGTTGATTTGGAAAAAGTTTGACCAAAAGTAATGCAGTGTAGGCATTTGAAGCAAATAAAAAAGAATCCGTTTTGATCAAACTTTTTTCAAAACGGATTTTATCTTAAGGATCTGTTAAATTTTGCTACTGATATGTCTCCACGAATCAAGATATACTTTACATAAAAACAAGTAATCGGGTGAGTTATTCAGTTGAGCAGAGCATTCAACAACTTGTTAAAGCACAACGGTACATTAACAGAGTCTCAAACTCAAAAAAAATATCCCTTCAAAACGAAGGGATATCTTTTTTCTTCTTGCTTTTTAGTTTTACCGTGTTTCCTAACGGCGAGACAATTGCTGTTCCGCCATTTGTACAAGACGCTTCGTGATTTCACCGCCGACAGAACCGTTTTCACGCGCTGTTGTATCCGCACCTAGCTGAACACCAAATTCAGAAGCGATTTCGTACTTCATTTGGTCAATAGCCTGCTGGGCACCTGGAGCCAATAGTCGGTTGCGGTTGCTGCTTGACATGATCAATCACTCCTTCATGAGTTTTCGATTCGCCTTGCCTTAACAGTATGGGTCGTTGCCGCTCCTGTCATACTGGTAACATAATCAAACAGGACATGTTTTTAGAAAAACAAAAAGGACATTTTTATCCCTTTTATCGGATGAAGGCGAGATAAAAAATCCACCCGCCAGCATCACGTAAAGCGGCCACTGTCGAAAATCCAATCCCCACCTCCGTTGCGTCATCCCTCCCCTAAAACATAGAAAATGTTTTTCCCATCATTTTCGGCCGTTTCAACATAGCTAGGATCTTTATGAATAGAATGCAAGTGTTAGGGCAATACTATAGAGGAAAAAACATTGAACATTGAATTATGACGATCTAGCTCCTTACTATGCCTATACCTTTTCGTTCGTCCACTCTATTTATTGAAAGGACGATCCTAGATGTTAACGCTATTTAATAATGGAAACGGTAATTCCCTTCGGTTTCATGAAGTCGCTGCTGCGGAATGGATACGTATTTTCTCCGATCAGGGAGAAGGTTATGTCAAGATAGACGATGAATTTTTAAAACAGGTCAAGATGTTTAATACCAACCTGCTGGAAGATGAACAGAAACACCTATTTTCTTTCTTTTTTTCAAAAGACGATCATATTTCGATCCGCATCCATCTGCCGCTGTTCCTCTTTCCTTTCGTTTTTAAACAGGATACCGAGCTGTTAACCATTATGGACTGCTTTCAGTGCAGCGTGGAACAAGTGGAGCGCTGTTTATTGGAAGATTCTTACGCAGTCTTGAAACCCATGGTGGTGTAAAAAACACTCCTGCATCAAGCAGCAGTGTTTTTAATCCTCTAATCTCTTCTCTTCTTCCACTTCATATTTCTTTAAGGGCAATGTTAATCCACAATTCGATAAAAAAGCTGGCTATGGAACTGTATCAGAATGAAACATGAAAATCTTGTGAATGAATTTGCTCATCTCTTTCGCAAGAAGGTATTTCCAAGCACCAGAGGTGTCCATACCAGTGTTTTGCATGTGTGTATTCCTACACGTAGAAAGGAAATAACGGGAGCAAGATTTCAATTCGGTTCTCTGTCTTTCAAATTTTATATAAAGTAAATATACAACTTCCACTTTTTTGCTGCTAAACAAGAAGAATATTTACCCAAAATACCGGTTTTAACCTTGAAGTTAGCATTCCTCTTAGCGATTAGAGTATATTAACTAAATATAAAAGAATGTTTTTGGTTAAAACCTAAAAGGAGTGTAAAATCGGATGTTAAAAATAGAAGTCCCAAAATTTGAAATGGTTGAGATTAGCGAAGATGCTAAATACGGAAAGTTTGTCGTTGAACCGCTTATGCGAGGGTTTGGAACGACTATTGGCAGCTCATTACGTCGAATCCTTTTATCTTCACTCCCCGGTGCTGCAGTTACGTCCATACAAATTGATGGAGTAGAGAATGAATTTTCAACTATTGATGGAATTGCAGAAGATGTAATAACCGTCATTTTAAACATAAAAAAATTGTCCATGAATATTTTCTCTGAAGATGAGAAAAGATTGACGATTGATGTAGATAGAACCGGTTCAATAACAGCTGCTGATATATCTTATGATAGTGATGTAGAAATCTTAAATCCGGATTTACATCTTGCCACTCTTATTGGTAATGTACATTTTAAAATGATCCTAACTGCAAAAGGTGGACGCGGATATGTTCCTGCAGAGCAAAATAAACGTGAAGACCTTCCATTTGGAGTGATACCAATAGATTCTATCTTTACACCTGTTTCACGCGCCAGTTATCTAGTTGAAAACACTCGTGTTGGTCAATTAGGTGAGTTCGAAAGCTTATCTTTCGAGTTATGGACAGACGGGAGTTTAGGCCCCAGCGAAGCCATTTCTAGAGGCTCAAGCTTGTTTAAAGAACAACTTTCCATCTTAGTAGCTCTTAGTCCTGAATCTCCAGATAGTCAAATGATGATGAAAAGAGCAGAAGTCTCAAAAGAAAAAGAATTTCTTACCCTGACTGTTGAAGATTTAGACCTTTCTGTTCGTTCTTTCAACAGCTTAAAACGCAACGGGGTAAATACCCTACGGGAACTAACAAACAAGACTGAAGAAGATATGAAAAAGTTACGTAACTTAGGACAAAAATCCTTACAAGAAATTCAAGGGAAATTAGTAAGTCTGGGTACAAATTTCCGTAATGATGATTAACATTCATCGTTATCTCGATCTTCTCATGCCCCAAAGCCCGCATAATCGAATAAATATCGCTGTTGTTCATGTAGCTGATGATCGCAAAGCTGTGTCTAAACTCATGTGGCGTGATTCTTTTCTTGCGTGCCTGGATAGACAAAATCGGCACCTGCTCGATCTCATCCCCTAACATGGTCGCAAAGTAAGACGGACGGAACGCTTTCCACCGTCTGTTTTAACATCCATAAGAATGGGAAACGCATGGTAGTTATTTCCAGGTTTCCCATTCATTTTATTATTTTTCTTTTTTTAAAAATTAGGCATACAAAATGCCTGGTATTAAAGCAATTTTAATTGCTGCGCTAATTGGATCAACGACCGGCTTTTCATCAACCCTTTAATAAGCAGCGTCTGTTTGTCTATGTTATCTTTCAACCTTTCCAGCACGCCTTCTGCCATCGGAAACAGATAAATATTTCTATCAAACTAGTCCCCCAATGCTTGACTGCCGATTTCTTTCTCTTTCTCACTGATTGTTACTAATGTGTCATATACTCTTTCTGCTACCATATTTCCTACTTTTTGGTGATACTCTTTTTCGTAATCTCCAAGACGGTTAATTGGATTGTCAACACTAAATCAGACAACTACATGCCTACTAATGATACGGTTCACCTTAGTGTAGCTCGGTTAGGCTTTTTATATTTTGAGCTGCTCATTAAATGAGTGTAAAACTAAAACCCTTATACAGCCGCCCTTTATTAGGAATAGATTTTGTATACAAAGTTTAAAATAACCTTTATTTCCTTCCAAGCTTTTTACGATTCATTACGAGCTGTTCAGCTATCGATTTATCCTCAAGATAATAAAAAAACTTAATGCTCGGTCTCATATTTACCTCAAAAATCCATATTTTACCTTCGTGGTCAATACCAATATCAATCCCGCATTCTAAGAGCCAATCGTGTTCTCTATGGAAAATACTAGCTGCTTCAAGACAAAGTCTTTCAATATTCGTTTCTGTTTTTTGCACCTGCTGCTGATCCATTTGTAAATGCTGTACGAGAAGCTGCCGAGCTGGCAATGCCCGTGCCCCGTGATTTCGACTGACAACACCATCATCCAGGTTGCCAATTTTCCCATGCATGCCTCCTACAACCCATTTTCCCTGTACATATTGAACATGTACCCGGATACCCAGTGCCAGTCCATCTGATGTAAAACTCGAAATGCCTTGCTGAACAATATACTTTGAAAATGAATTTTTAAGATACAAAGAATGTGTAGTTTTTGTCAGTTCCTCTAAGCTTTTAAATTCTTTAACTATTTTTGATCCCGAAGCTGTGTAACCATTAATAGTGTAACCTCCCTCGGCATTTTTACCAATCCGCATAACACCTCTGCCTCTACTACCGTAGATCAGTTTCACGTAAACGAAGGGGTAACGGTTTAAAAAATCCCGCAGCACCTCATCGCTGTAAAGCTCTGATTCCGGATAATGTTGTGATGTGATGCGGTTTTGCTTTAACTTTACTGTCTGTTCCCACTTATTTATTCTATTGACCAACTACTTCACCTCCTTTAAGTTATCCTATTCTAAAAGAGAGATAGGAGTGTCACGACAAAAGCATAGTTTACAAAATAAAAGAATCAAGTTTATTTATGAAAGTGCACGAAAAACACAATCCCCCCTTTTTAGCGAGAATACAATAGCGAAAAGGGGGTGAAAACATGGCATTTCGTAATATAAGGAAGTGGGCACAAGCCCAGTTGTTTCAGAGTGATCCCAGTATCAATGAATACTTTCCGGAAACCGTACAATTTAGTGTGGATGCCTTGCGAGACTTTTTGAACCGCTATCCTTTTGTGTATGTGAAACCAGATGGCGGAGGACAAGGGAAAGGAATAATTCGTATAGGCCTCAAAATGGATGGATTGTATAGTGTCCATGGCTATTCAACTAAAGGAAAACCCTTTTCATTAGAAGTCCACGATTTAAATCAGATAAAGGAAATTATTCAGCCTACTAGCTTTGACGAAAAACATAGGATTTTTATATTGCAGCAGGGGATTACTAGTATTTCAAAAGATGGCGTTCCTTCAGGGATTCGGGTTCATACTCAAAAAGTACAAAACAAGTGGGTGAGAAGCGGTATCCTTGGGAAATTGGTCAGCAGTGAGGATGGCATTGTTAATCGGAACAGAGGAGCTGAAGCTATACCCATTGAGGAATTTCTTACACATCATGCTGGAATGGATAAGAAAAAAGCAAAAAAAGTAGAAAAAGAGATTAAACACATTTCACTTAGAGTCAGCCAGGCATTTTCAAAAGGATATCCTTGGTGTGAAGAATGTGGAATAGATATTGGTTTAGACCCGTCTGGAAAACCATGGATATTCGAAGTTAACACCATACCTAGTACTGCATTTTTCTATCAACTGCCTGATAAATCTATGTGGAGACAAATTATGAACAATCGTAAACAAAATAAAAAAGAAAAACAATAATTAGATTTAAAATGAAGTTTCTAGGGACCGTCAAGAATTTTGTGTAAATGGCGAACCCTTTTCTTGTAGTCCTTCATTCATTCCTTTATATTTAAGTTTCTTTTATTTCAATAGAACTATTTAAATTAAAAAAGTTACATTCAATCATCGATAAAATTACTATTAATGAAGGAGATTCACCAAAACAAAGAAGCGTCAAAGACATTCATTTGTACTTTGACGCTTTAAAAAATGATAACTACGTGCTTACTTATCGTATGGTTCCCCCTAATATGTCCATATGATGTTTTTATTTAACATTTAAATTTAGTTATTTGTAACAATGTGAAGATGTTGCAAATTCTCAAGTAATCTTATGCCTTTGACTAGCTAGACCATGAATTAGAAATAATTATCGTTTATTAATGATAACCCCCACACTAAAAATCTCCCATAAACATATTATTATAAAAATATAATTAACTATATTTAACAAAGGAGGAGATAGTGTAAGATGTCTAAAACCATAGGGATTCTTGGAGGAATGGGTCCTGCAGCGACATTGGATTTATTTCATAAAATTATTTTAAATACTCCTGTACAAACAGAACAAGAACATCATCGCGTTATTATTTACAATAATCCTAAAATCCCTCCTCGAACGCAACATTCGTGTCCATTACCCGAGATGATCAAATCTGCAATATTATTGGAAAATGCAGGTGCGGATTTTATTATTATGCCATGTAACACAGCACATATATGGTTAGAACAAATAAAAGCAAACATTAAAATACCATTTTATAGCATGATTGAAACCACTGTAGAATCAATCCTTCTAGAAAAAGACTCAATCAATAAAAAAATCCTTTTACTCGCTACTGAAACAACAATAAATTATGGATTATATCAAAAAGCATTTAATAATACTCCTTATGATATAATCATTCCTACTAAAGAGGAACAAAATATCATTGATAATGCCATTAAAGACGTTAAATTAGGAAAGATTTCGTCTAATCAATATTTAAAAGAACTTAATGGAATCTTAAATGTCTATAAAGACAGCGGAATTTTCGCGATTATAGGTGGTTGCACAGAAATACCATTGTTGTTTCATTTATTCGAAGTAGACATGAAGATGATTGACCCAACTCTATTACTAGCAAAATTGGCTGTGCAAAAAGCAGCTTAGCACTATGGTTAAATATATTATTGGACTTGAGTCCATATTAACTTCCATTTACAATTTATCAAACCATTCATCACCGACAGGTTCTAACCATTCCGTTTCTCCTGGTGTCATTGCTAAGTGCACAAACCAACTGTCTTTTGTTGCACCATGCCAATGTTTTACATGAGGTGGAATATTCACCACATCCCCTGTTTTGAGTAATTGAGCTGGTTTTCCTTCTTCTTGATACCAGCCCTCACCACCAGTAACTAGCAAAACTTGCCCAACTTTATGAAAGTGCCAGTTATTGCGAGCTCCTGGAGCAAAGGTTACATTCCCGATTGATGCATTGAGTGGTGTTGGATCAGTAAACACCATTTGTAAGTATGCATCAGCGATAAAGTTTGCTTCAACTTTTTGTCCTAGTGGAAAGATTGTCCTATTGCTTAATTGTTCATTCGCCATGTTTTAATTCTTACTTTCTTTTAATTTTTAAAGCTATGCGATTTTTTCTAGTTTAATTTAGGTGAAATATGGTTGTTCATGTTTTACTACATAATTCATCCATAACCCACCATCATCCAGTTTTTCGATTGCTTTTAAGCAGAAATTGACTGGCTGCGGTTTTTTTAGAAAAGAGCTCGTTTCAAATAATGTTAAAGAGCTGGATGCACCATCTGCAATGGGGACTAACACCAAACTCACTTCATCAATTAAACCTTCGTTCAAGAAGGAGCCATTTAAAAAGCCTCCACATTCAAGTAGTAATTGATCGATGGAAAATAATTTTTTTAGTTTTTCTCCTACTACAGTAAAATCCAACTGTTCTTTTCCGCCGAAAATATAAGATATACCTAGTTTTTGCAGATAAGCCAGATAAGTATCAGATACTTGCTCCGTAAGGACTTCAACTATGTGATCCCCTGTCCTATTTGTACTCTCATCTGAAATTTTTCTACAGAAAGGCCATACTCAGCTTCCTCGTTGACTGCAAATCATGTTGATAAATCTTTTAATAAAGCATTTGTTTGAATTTAGCACATAATATAAAAAACCAATATATCTAGAATACAAGTGCGTATATATGTGAAAAATTATGAAGTTGTTAACAGCATCTTACTTTTGACTACGAGTTATGACCCCGCTCTAACCTTGATTTTGCTACAAATTATCAAGAGTAGTAAATCTGGAAAATTCTAAATGTGTACTAAATTTGACTTTGGTCAAAACTGTTAAGTTATGACAAAAAGACCGGCCGTAGCCAGTCATCATTCGCCATCAAAGTATGCTTTTAGTTCTTTCTGAATTCTCTTAGCTCCTATATTTACAGTGACTTGTCCATCCAATACCTTTTCGACCTCTTCCTTACCTATACATGTTTTTATCACTCCCGATAAACCCTCTTCATCTTCAGCCATATTGTACCTCCACACCAGCTTCGTTTTTTGATCATATTTTATATAAGTGTTGTAGAGCAAAGGCGCATAATCTACAACATCAGGAAATAAGGTAATTTCACCTTCTTCATCTCTGTAATAATAGATAGGCTCTCCGCTCAGCAGCTTACCTTTTATTTTTCTCTTCTCATCATCTGCTGAATCCACCAACCCTACATGGTCCTTGATATCCATTAATTGTTTCCCCTTTCTATTTAGATAATGTAAGTAAGCTTGGATCTAACGTATAAACAATTGCTAACAAATTGTCAGAAGCTCTATACTTACTTTCCCGAATTCTTCTGGGTAATAAGCATAAAAAAACAAGCGATTTTTCGCCGCTTGTTTTTTTTATGCTTAAAATTCCTTTGCTCCTATAATAAAGAGCGTTCTTCCTTCAACCACAAACTTCATCCGAATGCCTTTTCTAATATCCTTCGAGTACTTAACAGTGATTGTACGCTGGCTCATTTTGTTTTCCATCTTCGCTTTCATGCGACTTCACTATCTTTAGCCTGGTAATCTGCTTCTGAGGAACGTGTCATCTCCTGAACTATTTTCAGTGCTGTTTTGAATCCCCGTACATACGCTTCACGTCCAGCTTCGTACGCCCATGCTGTTGCCGCATTGTTTATTTCAGCGCCTACTTTAGAATCAAGCTGAAGCTTACCTAATAGTTCATTGAACTCTTCAACTTCAACTACATCGTCAAGAAATGCCACTCGCCCGTCTTTAGCTGCTTCTTCTTGGAATTCCTCAAAAGTTATTTCTGCCATGGCCTGCGCTAAATTCAAAAGCGTTTTTTCTGATACCTTCATTGTGTTTTCCTCCCTAGTTGTTTTAACTGATGAGATCTTTATCAATTTCCAGCAAAGCGTCTTGCCGCAATTTTGTGAGTGATTCACCGTTACCGCCGTGAAGATAGCAATAACCGTTTGTATGAGCGGTTCTGCGGCATTGTTTTCTGTCATTCGTAAGCCCATTACAACGACCAAATTTTTGCTTTATGTCCAAAGCAGAGACAGATCGTGCCTGTAATCCTTCTGGATGCACACCGTTTTTGTTTACGGGAGTGTTCAGGGTATTGATTAAATAAATCTCCGCCATCCTTCTTAGCAACGGATCTTCTTCGTGTATGAGAGCTACTTTTTCAAATAGATGAACGAATCTTTTCGTATTAGTTTCTTTTCGTAAATGCTGCACCAAGCGTAACTTTAAATTAGTAGCAATCCCGACATAAAGCGGTCTATTATCATTGCTCAAAAACACATATACGCCGGACATACACCCCTGCATCTTTTTCACGTCGGTTACTCGAATAATAATGTCGTATGTGACGTCAATTTTTATCATGCAATGCCTCCTCGTGTCGTTTTTTTGTAACTTATTAGTTACATAATATTATTTTTAAGTTACATTGAAACACTTAAAAGTTTCATTTTATTATTTTTATTGATTAATTAATCAATAAATAGTGTATAATCTTTCATATAAGGGGGTTTTTGACATGGCAATGAGTGAAAAAATAAAGATTCTTTTAATCAAAAAAGGTATAACAGCTACTCAACTGGCTGAAAAATTGGACACTAAACCGCAAAATCTATACAACAAATTCAAAAGAGACAATTTTTCAGAAAAGGAATTAAAGGAGATTGCTGAAGTAGTCGGTGCAAAATACGAAGGCTTCTTCTTCCTGGAAGATGGAGATAAGATTTAATGCAGCCGCTTCTGTTCGCCGAATACATACCTGATCCACCTACTAAAGTGGAGTAAAAAGCATCGGAGAATACGATGCAGTAAACTAATAAGTATACAATCAAATACATGAGCTTTTGGAGGAACAATGATGAATAATGAGCTGCAGATTCTGGGGGAAAAACTTTCAGAAAAAAAATATCAAATTGCCCAGCGGGTACACGAGAAAAGATTTAATAAAACAAGATCATCAAAATACTCAGTCACAGACAAAGAAATCATTGAAATTCGAGCGAACTTCGTGGGCTTGTTTGGAGAAGTCCTTATTCAATACCCAGATCTAAAAACAGCGGATGAAGCTTTTTTAAGGTGGGGAAAAGAAGTGGGAGAAAAATCGTGCAGCCTAGGAATTCCTTTAGATGAATCATTAAAAGGAACAACCTATTACCGAACTTATATATGGGAAGTACTAGGGGAAGAAATGCAAAAACATGATATGTCATTAGCCACGTCACTGAAAGTAGCTTCTCTTCTTGATCCTCTTTTAGATCAAGCGGTTTATGCTTTTAGTTCAGCCTATGTTAAATTTCATCATGAGACGCTTAAAAAAGCCCAACGTGCCTTTCTTGAATTATCTGTCCCTGTTGTGCCAATCACAAAAGGAATAGCGGCATTGCCTTTGATCGGGAATATTGATACTGAGAGAGCGCGCCTTTTGATGGAGGAAGTATTACAAAAATCTTCAAAAATGAGACTGTCTCATCTTCTTATCGATTTATCAGGCGTGCTGATTGTGGATACCATGGTAGCGGACCAAATTTTTAAAATCGAGAAAGCATTAAGCCTGATTGGGGTAGAGGCTATTTTGATCGGAATTAGACCGGAAGTTGCTCAAACAATGGTTAACCTTGGAATTGATATTAGCGAATTAAAGATAAAATCAAACTTGGAACAAGCCTTAAAGGACTTGCAGTGTTCGATTACGATGTTCTCATAATGGTTTCAATATTGAAGCGGCTCTTGCAGCTTCTTTTTCCACGCAAAAAACCCGCCGGCAATCAAGCAGGCGGGTCTTTTTTTATTGCCAGTGTTTCGGCCAGTCTTCAATGATTCTGAATATATCTTTGTATACCGGAAAGCTTTGGCCCATTTCTCCTGTCGCTGGGTTAATGGTAAATTTCATAAAAGGATAATCCTCAAAATTAGGATCATACACATAGGTAAGGAATGTGTTTTTACCCATTACTTTAGCGCGTTGATTATGGATAAACCCTGTTCCATTTATGACTTGAGTCAGCTTACCTTTGTTCATATAGTACCAGTCACTCATTTCAGCCCCGTAACCCATGCCGTAAGCAATCGCTAAGTAATCTGGTTGTCCTTTTGTTTTGGAAGGGTATATGTGAACTGTTTTACGTGTTGTATTCAACAAATAGCCAGGGAAATGAAATTTACTTTTATAAATATGGCTTGTTTTCGGATCGTGTGTATACAACGTGTAGTTGCCTGTATATAGTTGATCCCCTTCATCAGCTTCATCACTTACTGCAGCCCAATCCCAACGATCATACGAAGCGATTGCTTTCTTTTCTTTTGTGCCTGCAAAGTAAATCTTATAGGGATTGCCATTCGCATCCTTAATGGTATGCGTCACGCGGCTTTGGCTCGGCTTAATCGGATTCGCTGCTTCTGCCGGCTGGTATGTAGTGAAAAACAAAGCGATTGCCATAAATAGCGTAATGAATAATTTTACCTTTCTTACCAATTAAATCCCTCCTTTTCCACTAATCATACTATGGAAGCAGGATATTTGTAAGCGGAAAACCTGTTCTATCGTAAAATAAGAAGTCGGTAGCTGCTTTTTTCAGATCCTGTATTGGCGTTTTTCTCATTATTTTTTTTAGTCGAAAAGTGCTGTTCTGGCGCGGTTTTGTACAAAAATAACTGTCATTGGATTGGAGAGGCCGCGCTATACTGCATGGCTACCCTGCATAAAAAAGCGGCTGCTGACTGTTCAGCAACCCATATTTTATTGCTGGGTTCATGCCTGCCGACGATCTAAATACTCTTGAACAGCCGCTTCAGCTACTTCATAAATGTTTTTATCATTCGCTACACAATACAGCTTCAGCCGCTTAAATAAAGCCATGTTTATATCGAATGACACCCGTTTCCGCAGGATTTGACTTCCGCTGTTTTGTTCAATCATTGGTATATTGTTTTGTTCTTTGGATAGTTTAAACGTTGGTTCTTTGGTGGATTCGTTCTTTCGTTCGCCGTGGGTTTTTGTGAAGTCGTAAATGCTTTTTTCTAGTGTGGCCGGATCTCCATCATAGTACCAGCCCCGTTTTCCGCTGATTGAGTAGCAGCCAGCCGTTTTTAAAGCATTTCTCGCCGGCTTTTCGCCAATAGTAAGGTGATTCTTCGCAATATCCGCCAATCGCTCCGTCTGCATCCTTTCAAGCAGTTCCTTTATTTTCATTGCATTCGCCTCCTGCATTAATCATTCGACGAGAGCGGATACCCTTCCTTTTTTGGTCGCGCAAAAAAGTACAACCAATTATCTTTCTTTGCAGTATCCTCTGTAGTAACCTTTCTTTTGGGAAAGGATCGTGAAGAAAATGAGTAAGAAACAGGAAACATTGTCTTACATGAGTTTAATTGCTAGGTTAGAAGCTGCAAAAAAAGAAAGTCTTGTTAACAGCCCAGAGGAAGTTGGCGTTGAGAGGAAACGGACTTCAAGCAGCCTTCTGGATAAGGTGCCGAACTTTAAAGAGACGTCTAAAAAGCGGCAAGTTACAGTGTACATAGATGAGGATCTGGCAAAGAAATTAGATAAATTCGGGGAAGAAAAAGGTAAGGGTGCCAAGTCAGAATTAGCGAATATGCTTTTCAAAAATGCGCTAACGGGATATGGAGAATGAAGCAGTTCTGCTCGTATGAGTAGGACTTTTTGTTTTATCGCGATTTAGAATAATTTTTTTGGTCATGATTAAGAATATTAAAGCTGATTCTGATGGAGGACGAAATATCGTCCCCCTTTAATCTCCGCAATTTTGTGGAGATGTGCCGATTTTTCGGCATATCTATAATGTCATTGCCTGCAGCATCCCGATCATGCGATTCAGATCCGCCTCTTTACCGGCACGTTTATATTCACGAGCGGCAATCATTATTAGCCGGTCCAGCGTCTGAAACTTGGTGAGATCCGTTTCGATGAGCAGCATTTCCTTTTCTTGCTTCAGCTTAAATGTTTTCATGGCACACCATCCGCTTTTGCGTATAGTTGATGTAAGCAACCTCGAAAATTTCTAATTCGCCAAAATGAATAATACATACAAAAAAGACAGCCCTAATTCGGGTTGCCCTCCATTTATAACCGATATTTATATTTTTATAAATTTCCTTCGATGAAAAGATTATTGAATCGTTAACAATCAACTTTGAGACTCTACCGGAAAAGTAGTTTCTTGGGTCTTAAGTGTCTTTCCGCTCCCGCTTATTTGAAGCGTTAACAATCCATTTTGAGACTCTACTGGAAAAGCAGTTTCTTTGATCTGATTCCTGTTCGTAAAACCCCATCTTTTAATTTCTGAAAGGGTTTCATCCATTCGACATAAAATAAATTCGGTTGCGAGGGCATATTTAGACCATGCTAATTTACGATTTCTCTGATTCGTTATCACTTCTTCTGAGCAAGTGCAGCAAATGCACTTCTGAGTCGCCCAGGTCTCTTGTGTGGTTGCCCCAATGTGTTTCAAAGCTAAATTT
>NZ_JANAVL010000027.1:0-27901 GCF_024213455.1 Domibacillus sp. A3M-37
TTCACTTCCACTATATAAAAAAATAGTAGTGTAAACCAATGCCTTGGCTACACTACTAATCTTAGTATGTTTTTTAAGTAGGCTACTTCCGCTTCCAGCCGTTTAATCTTTTCTTGATCCGAAGGATTCTTTGGTTTTCTTCCTACAAGACCGCGCTCTTCTTTTAAACCATCGATTCCCTCTTGTTTATAAGCCCTAACCCATCTCACAATTTGAGACGGATCTACATTAAATTTTTCAGCTACTCGTCGATATCCACCCATTTCGCCTGATAAATAGAGTTCAACTGCCCGCAGCTTACCCTCTACAGAATACGTTTGTTTTCTCCCCATACAAAAATCCCCTCCAAGTAGATAGTAGCGTTGCTTTCTTACAACTGTCTACTTAAAGGGGAGCATATCATACCTTTTTGTTGCATTGGATTCTTATTGTAAGTGACATAATTTCGCTAGTTTTTATTATTGTTTAAACGACTTGCAACGACTACTCTGTTTCGTCCCTCTTCTTTCGCTTTGTATAAAGCTTGGTCAGTCACTTTGAATAATTCTGAAAAATCACTTGCTGTAGTGAGCGAATTTCCAATTCCTATCGAAATCGTTATCGGCTTTCCAGTAGGACTAATTTTGGCCTCAGCTGTTTTCCTTATTCGTTCTGCAATCGTTTGAGCCAATGCTAGATCCATTTCTGGGAGAACCATTAAAAATTCTTCTCCACCTATACGGAAACACAAATCACTTTCCCTGGTTTCGTTTTTAGCTAATTCGGACATGTATGTTAATACCTCATCCCCCACTTGATGTCCGAATTGATCGTTTACGGTTTTAAAACGGTCAATATCAAACAAAACGATGGAGTACATTCCTAAATGGCTAATCTTTTTTTCTAAAGAGCGGCGATTATAGTAGCCAGTCAGTGGATCAAGATTTGATTCACTCTCCACATACGTCAGTTTTTTTTCATAAAAATCAACATTTTTTAAAATAGCCCGCTTTAATTCCTTCAACTCAAAATACCAGCCGGGAATGCGCGGCACTGATACTAATGGATCCAGTGTAATTTGTTTTGCGTAGAGGGCCAGCGTTTTGATCGGATTTACAATTTTTTTCAGCATGGCAAATGTCAGCACAAAAACAAAAAGCATAAAGGGAATGGCAATGAAGCTAACTTGCTTTGCCATTTCAATCATTGGTTCTATAACGGCTTTTTTAGGTGTTTGGGAGACAATGCCCCATTTGCTAGCAGAAGAAGCATAGCCAGCTAGCGTTGAAATACCTTGTGTATTAATAACTTCTAGACTTCCGTTATTCCCTTTCAACACTTGCTGCACGGCTTTGTTTTCTTTAGCGCTATCGTTAATTCTATTCTTATCTGGATGATAAATAATATTACCTTTAGAATCGACAACATATACATACGAATCATTTTCATGTTTTGGATGCTGGCCAAGCACTCTCGTCAGGCTGTTTTTTTCATCATGTAAATGGATGGTTCCCGCAATAAATCCCTTATATGACCCACTTTCATCAAAGACAGGTACAGAGATAAGCAGTATCAGGTTTCCCGTCACGGCTACATAAGGTTCCGATATTAAGGGTGCTTTCTTTTTCAATGCCTCCCTCGCACCAATACTATTCAATGTTGTCCCTTCTAATTCCCTCTTTGGTACTGATGCAACGATACTTCCTGTTGAATTCACAAAAAGCAAGGAATTAAAGAAGGTAGTGGATTCCAGCGTCTGTTTTATTTCCTCATATATTTCGTTAGAATCTGCGGTTATATATTCTTCCTCTTCTGACTCCATCGTTAAGCTTTTCATCATATTGCTAAAAAGAGAATCCGTTGTAATCGCCAATTTTTGAGCGTAATATTGATTCTCAACTAAATAATTCTTCTCCAGGTTGTTTTTGCTTACTAAAATGCTTGAAACAGCACTTCCAACGAAGGTGCCAATCATGGCAAAAGCCAGTAAGCTCAAAACAAGAAACTGTATACTTAATCTAATAGGTTTTTTCATATCTCTTTACCAATCATTAATTTATACAATCAAATATGTTTCTTCAATTTTTTCGGCCGTTAAAGGTGGATTGAACAGGTAGCCTTGGCCGCCAGGGCAGCTAAACGTCCTAAGAAGATTTAAATGCTTGTCTGTTTCAACTCCTTCAGCAACAACGTTCAGGTTTAAATTAAAACCTATATCTATGATCGATTTAACAAGAGCCAAATCTTTTGAGTCCTGCAATCCGCCACGAATAAATGCCTGATCGATTTTCAATGTGTCTACGGGCAGTTTCGTTAAAAGACTCAGAGAGGAATAACCTGTGCCAAAGTCGTCTATCGATATGCCAACACCCATTTCTTTTAATTGCGTGAGAACAGGAAGGACTGTTTCAAAATCCTCAATAACGCTTTCTGTCACTTCAACTTCAAAATATTTTGGTTCCACCTGGGTGTCATACAGGCACATCTCTATATACTCAGCTAATTTGGTATATCGAAACTGTTGTGGAGATACGTTCACAGACACTTTGACAAGTGGATAGCCTTTTGCTTTCCATTTTGAGATCTGGTTTAAAGCCTCTCTGATTACCCATTTCCCGATTTCACCTATTAAGCCTGTTTCTTCGGCAATTGGAATAAAATCCATAGGAGGTACATTTCCAAGCACAGGGTTTCTCCAGCGAATGAGTGCTTCAAGCCCATTGAGTTGTAATGTGGCTAAATCCAGCTTTGGCTGATAATGAAGAAGAAACTCATTATTTTCAATGGCTTTCCGCAGTTCTGTTTCCACCTTGATTTTATGATCGTGCTTTTCCTTTAAATGCTTATTAAAGATTTGGAAATTGTTTTTACCAGCTTGTTTTGCAGAGGATAAAGCCATATCCGCGAAATTTATCAGTTCACTCAATTCTGTACTATCAGAAGGGTAATGGCTTACGCCTATACTTGTAGTAATAAATACTTCATTTTCTTCAATGATGTAAGGAATCTTTATTTGTTCAATAATCTGTTCTGCGATTGTATGCGTATCATCTTGGCTTTTGTTAGTGATCAATACAATAAATTCATCGCCACTTATATGGAACACAGAGATGAATTCATTTTCGAATGACCTTAATGTTTCAGCAATCCTTTTCAGCAGCATATCACCCACTCTATGTCCAAATGCGTCATTTATCAGCTTTAATCTGTCCATGTCCATAAATAAAACTGAGGCTGTATTTGAATGCTTTATGGCGTCAAGTTTTCTTTCCAGGCTTCTTCTATTAGGAAGATTGGTTACTTCATTGTGGTTTGCCAGGAAATCGATATGTTGTTCCTGGAGTTTGAGGTCCGTTAAATCTCTTACAACGCATACAATCTTATTTGTTTCCTCGACTTTGGAAAGCGTCAGCTCCTGCGGAAATTTCGTTCCATCTACCCTGGTTCCAACTGTCTCGCCTCTCCAATGCCCTTTTTCATTTACGATGGGTATAGCGGAATTTAAAATTCCTCGCAGCGTTTCCTCATCGTAGCAAGTATGCCAGGTGTTATTCAACAGCTGTTCTTTAGTTAATCCATACATGGAGGCATGAGCTTCATTTGCAAATACAAATTGCCCTTTTTCATCTGTAATGCCAATCCCGTCCATGGATGAATCCAAACCATATGAATATTCAATCAACGTCCGCTCTGTCTGGCTTAATTCCTTACCTTCACGTTCTTTCATTGTGATCCCCTTTTGAAACAGTATTAATATTTATTGGCGTGGCGGAGTTATTTAACTTTAAAGATCGAAACAGAATGATTCAGCTCTTCTGCGAGGTCCGCAAGGGATTGAGAAGTAGCCGCTGTTTCTTCACTTGCAGCTGCTGCTTCTTCGCTTGCCCCTGCAATGCTTTCAATTGCAGTCATGACTTCCCCCGTTTGAGCGGATTGCTGTTCACTCGCAGATGCTATGCTTTCAATCGACCGCATGACTTCATCTGCTTGTGCAGACTGCTGTTCACTAGCAGCCGCAATCTCATTGACTTTTCCTGATGCATCATTCACCATTTCAGAGATATAAGCAAATGCCTTCTCCGTTTCAGTTGTCGCATGTACCCCATCATTTACGTATTTCACACTTTGTTTTGTATTGCCCTGGATGCCCTTAATGATATCCGTGATTTCCTTGGTGGCATTGCTGCTCTGCTCAGCCAATTTCCGGACTTCATCCGCCACTACGGCAAATCCTCTTCCCTGCTCCCCTGCGCGTGCCGCTTCGATTGCTGCATTTAATGCCAGAAGGTTGGTTTGATTGGCAATGTCATTAATCACATTAATAATACTGCCGATTTTATTTGCATCCGCTTCTAAAACCGCCATTTGTTCACTTACCTTTGTCATACCTTCCATAGAAGCTTGGACCACCTGCTCGGCTTCTTTTGATACCTGCAGCATGCCCTCAGAAAGACTAGCCGTCTCCCCAGCGCTTTTTGCAATCGAATCAATGGCAGCATTTAATTCATGGAACCGTTCTTTCATTGCCTGGGCATCACCGGCCTGGCTTTCTACACTTGAGGCAATGTCCCGGAATAATTCCGTGATCGTTTGGGCATCATTTGCCTGATTGGAAGCGCTGCTTGCAATTTCTTCCGTTGTAGCAGATATTTCTTGTGAGGAAGCAGATACATTTTCAGCAGATGCCAGGACACTTCCTACGGTTTGTCTCAAGCTTACTACCATATTATTGATGGACTTCGCCAATACACCAATCTCATCCTTTGTATCAATGTCGGTTGTTTCCGTTAAATCACCCTTCGACACCTTTTCTACTAAGGCCACGACATTATTTAATGGTTTGGAAATCATGCGGGCGATCAAGTAGCCAAGTCCAATACTGAAAAGGACTGCTAACAGAATGACTGCGATTGTAATGGTACGGGCACTTTTTTCTAATGCATCTGCTTCTGCATTTGATTTTTGTCCAAGTTCCATATTTAATTGAATTAATTCCTTCAAAATATTCTGCACTTCATCACCTGCTGCTTTAAAAGCAGGAGCTAGCTCAAGATAAGCGTCGGTATCATTCGCATAAGCATACCCTTTGGCTCTATCTAAATAGCCATAATATTCTTCTAATGCAGGATGCAATTGGTCAAGCTGCTGCTGCTCCGCTGGTTCCACATGTGAATTTTCAAAATTTTCAATAGTAGTATCAATTCCTGCTTGAATTTCCTTCAGTCGATCCTCGAACCCTTTCTTTTCTTCCTGCGTTTTCGCTACAAACATCATATCGCGGATATTTACCCGGATACGCTGATAATCCGTTTCAGTACGCCCTAAATCACTTATTGGCACTACCCGTTCATCATACATGTAGTCAAGCTGATCATTTACTTCTCGTAAGTTTGTTAAACTAAAAATACCAACTATCCCGACGATAATTGCTATTATGACAAATGCAGAAATTAATTTTATCGTTGTTTTCAAATTATAAAACCACTTCAAAATAGACACCTCATTATGTTAGTTTACAAGTATATACTCTTTGTTTTGTTCCGCTATTTGTGCCCTGATTAGGTCAATATCGGCTAAAGATGATAACAATTCCTCTGTGTCCAGAATGGTTACATTAAAATTCTCTTTTACAGCGACCCCTTTAATAAACGTCCCTATGTTTATCCCTAATAAATTAACCGGTTTTACCTGATCCTCGTCTATATGTACAATTTCACTTGCCTTCTCTACCATAAATGCAATAATGGTACCATTTGTTTCAACTAGGATATAGCGGGTATCTTCGCTGGGCTGGATCGGCTGGTTATAAAGCAAGGTCGACATGTCAATAACAGGTATTAGCTGGCCTCTTATATTGACGACTCCGTTCATATACTCTGGTGTACCGGGGAGGTTTGTAGGCTCTGTTACCTTTTCAATAGAGACAACATTTTGTATCCCCATTCCATATATATTTTGTTTTCACGTAAAATAAAACAAACAAATCATTCATTTATATCACCACCTAGATAAATTACAATCGTTACAAATTGACTATAGAACAGTTAAAAAACAACAAACTTGATTAATAATAATATTCGAAAAATTATCAACATTTTTCGGCAATATTCTATAATTTCAAGCTTTTTAAACATTTAAAGAGGATTCTTACATTATTTCCATTTAGCAAAATTGTTTTATGAGGAAAACAGCCTTCTTCACAAAACACGAAAAGGGCTGCATTTTTTCTCTTCAATTTTCTTTCCACACATTCCAAATTCTATGGCTATTAATTAGATTGATTACTGTATTTCATTCAAGAATTATTTTACATCGGGCATAACGACGCTCAACACTGATTCTGCTTCTACTCAGCTTTTCAGCAATCTCATTAAGACTTATCCCTTCTTCTTTCCACCTTATTAGGAGTTCAATTTCTTTTGTTGTCCAGCGTTTATATATCTTTATTGTCTTTTCTGTATTCGTCTTACGGGCATCATCTACCCACTCTGGTTCAGGAGGCAGTGTATGTTTTTCGATGATACTGAAATCGATCTTCTTTTGGTTCTGTTCCGCCCATTGCCAAAAAGAATCCACGTCAATTAGACAAAATTTCCGCTCATAACACGTGATACGCGATGTTGCTTCAAGCCCGTGAAACTGAACCCAATGATGTACAGTTTTTCTGTCTACATTTAAAGCTTCAGCCAGCTCACTGCCAGTTAAAAGACCAGTAGCATTTTTAGTGTTTCCTAGACCCAATTTCTTCAATTTTAGTAAAACTGCAACCTCACTTCGATTAAGCTGTTTGGCTATAGCTGATAAGGAGCAGCTGCCAACACGTTTCTGTAAAAAGGAAACATCTTCGCCTGTCCATTTTCGTCCCATCTTTACCGTCCTACCTCCTTACTTTCGTAAATAGATTGGAGTCTGTTTTCTGCTTCGGAAGAATCCATCGATAAGCCCGTCAGAATTGCTAGCATACTGTCTTTTTCCGAAAGCCTTTTCAGTGTATGAAAAATAGTTGGCTTATGTTCTTTTATTAATGTCATAACTTCAATAGTTGGCAATACTTCTTTACAGGTGTTCGTTCTTAAAAAAGCTCGCAAGAATCTTACAAATACTAAAGTCGACTGAGAGTCATCCGGATAATTTTGTAACAGTAAAAAAAACTTTTCAACGTTCATTTTTAATTCATTTGTTTCTCTCCGCATTTTCCCCCTACCTTAAACGGGCCTTGTTCCCAATACGGGTTTAAAGCCCTATTTGACATCCGAGCTTTCATAACCCATAAAAATATTAGATTCATGGCTTAGCGCCCTTACCTTTATCAATAATAATTTTATAAATTTGATCCTATCGAATTATGTCGAAAAGTCCTGTTTCATCATAATATGCTAATGTTTTTGAGTCACCGAAAAAAAATTGCGGGATAGCGCATTTTTTTTGCGGGGTAACGCATTTTTTGCAGACATCCACACTTTTAATCAATTTTTCTTGAGAGAAAATAAAAGATCCCATCCCTCATAAAGGAAAAACAGCCTTTCTCATGAAACAAGAAAAAGACTGCCATTTTTATGATCTTCAATTTTCCGCTCTGCTCGTTCAAGATACGTCTGGACAGATGACTTCGTGATACCAAGCAATTTCGCTGTATATTCAAAAGTATACTTTTCTGCCTTCACCAGCGTAAACACGTCTTTTTCTCTCAGTGTTAAATCGCCAAGCGTATCATCAATACAGTACATAAAGATCAATTACTTTATATACGTCTTTAAATGTTAATTTTAAGTAGTTAATAGACAATGAATCGGTCATTTTTAGATAGTCCACAAATGTAGGATTAAATGGACACTTGCCTATTGATATTTAGAATAACAAAAAAGGCAACTACCTCCGGACGAAGCAATTGCCATTTGGGTATATACGTTAGAAGAAACTGATACAAATAGTTATCTATCATATGTCTTTAAATAGAGCCCTCGTCAAACAAACCATCGCAACACAGGGCTTTTGAGATCCATGATGAATAGGCCGTAATCAATGATAACCATTTCATTATCCTCGGAAAATGCGACATTAGCTAACCGCAAATCGATTGGAATAATGTCGTATCTTAGGCATTCTAATTCCAACTCGATTAGTTTCTTATATTTCATGATTGTAAGTGGCACATTAATGTCCATCTTCTTCATAATAATCCAGCCAGACCCAAACTCCTTCACCGGACATAGGTACTTTTGGACTTCCTCATTGCAGTTATTATAAAGATAGGCTTCATTTGCGTTGCCTATTAATCCTACTTCAGACAGTGCAATTTTTAATACATAGCCATTATTGAGATCATAGACAACTCGGTTATCACCATGTCCAATCAGTTTATACTTGAATTTTAGAGTTTTTTTAGCAGTAACCATTTTTTGTCTTGCCGTTTCAAAAAAGTATTTTCCCATTTGAGATATCCAGGATTCGATGGCTTTTATCTCTTCAGGGGACAATATAGAACTTTTATTCGACTGTATTCTTTCATTACCATTATTAATTGGGCACATTCCCTTAACGCCTCCTTTTTTAAAATTTATAACGATAGAGATAGCTTTCCAGAGAGATGGAAAAATAAATGCTTAGAAGAGTCAATAAGTAATAGAATATTCATTAGTAAACAATAGGACTGTATAAACACCCCACTTGTATGAATAAAATCTTTCATAATGGCTGTATAGATCTCTCTTAAAAAGGGGCTGGTGCAAATATAGTGTGATCTTGTAAGATTTGTACAGATTCGAAATCGAAGGAGTGACTGCGGGATGTTGAATAGGTATACCACGTGAAAGAATGTGAAGAATTGGGGACCATTGTTTTAAACCATAAAAAAATCGACTGCAGTGAATACAGTCGTTAAAAAGCCTAGATTGGGAATGCCCTATCATTAGTAAGGACGACAGCACCGGCATGTCTCACAACAAATTTTGCGTAAAAGTGTACTAATACACAACGTTGTTAGAAAGAACGGCACTTAATACAGTGGCTGTTCTTCTGCATTAACTCCTGTGATAGTTAAAACTCATAAATAGACGACAAATTTAGTCAAAGGATATTTGTTTCTATTCACCGAACTTAAAACATAGTGAACAACATACTTGGAAACCTTATCGAAACCTGCCACACACCTTTAGAATAGCGTCATATTAAGCTTTTTGTAAGGAACATACGTTGAAATGTATCTTGAAAGGATGATTAAAATCGCAAATCAAACACAAGATCAACGTGCTGAAAACCTAAGTGAAAACCTTGAGGAAATGCGCTTAACGGTGAAAGAAGCGGCTAAGTATGTAAATGAAAGTCCTGGTGTTGTCCGCAATTGGTTGAGGGAATTGAAGCCATACATCCCTGCTGTTCAAGGAGAAAATGGGTACCACTACTTTGATAAGCCAGCATTGGAAAGGCTCATGCTGATCCGCCAACTAAGCAGAGATCAGAACTATTCCATCAAGCAGATCGAATACTACTTTGCCACGGGTGAACTGAAAATTGAACCCGAGCCAATGGAAGAACGTTCATCGGATGATATGCGGAAGGATTTAGATACCATTTTGGAGCGGCTGGAACGGCAGGAGCAGTTTAATCAGGCACTCGTAACAAAATTAGATGAGCAGCAGCACTACATCAAGGAATCGCTCAACAAGCGGGACCAGCTATTGCTTGAATCGCTGAAAGCTTCCCAGGAAGTCCGGAAAACGGAAACACAAAAAAAGAAGCGATTTTGGGGATGGTTCTTTTAATGAATAGATTGATCAAGGCTGGGCGCAAACCTGTGTGTTACAAAATCAAGGTCTGCATACAAGTGCAAAACCTATCCTGCAGCCTGCTTGAAGGAAGACGCTTAGGCTGGATCAGCCGTTTAAAAAGGTTCTCCGAAAGACGAGTTCCGAAGAGCGTTTTCCGTTCGGGATGATTCAGGAATTTAGGGCAGCAACTACCATTGATATAAAACGACAATAAAGTTGTTTAATTTTAAAAGCTCAAACAAGTATAACCCCGTTGTAATTTAGGACGGGGTTAAAATATAGTTGATTAATTTTTGATTTAAGATACTTCACTATCCTAAAAAATATTACAATAAAGTCGTTTGAAAATCTAAGTTTTATTGAACAATCGCGCCCGATTGTTGAAAATCAGAAATCCTTTGGAATGAACATATAAATATGGATATCTAAATTAACCAATAGTGAAACCCTCATAAAAGAAATATTTAATTGTTCTTTTTAAATGAACTTCTTGCAATATCAAGGAATGCGAAAATAGCAGGTGATATCCACTTTCCCTTATGCCAAATCATCTGAGAAACGAAGTTGATTTCCGGTAAATCTAAAGGTAAAGGAACTAGCTTACCTTGTTCAATTTCAGAAGTAACAGAAATCTCAGGAAGAAAAGCAATTCCCATTCCAAGTATTGCACACTGTTTGATTGCTTCCACACTATCAAATTCAAGGGTAGTAAAGTCGTCAGCCCCTCCACGAACAAGCAGTCGTTCAAATGTTGTATGATACGTACATCCTTTTTCGTTTAATAAGAAAAATTCTCCTTGAATATCGTCAAAATTAATTCTACTCCGACCTGCAAGGGGATGATTGGGAGCAGCTAGAAGGCGGAAACTTTCATTACGAAGTGGCTCAATATTTAATCCATTTGATTTTACAGGCTCTTCGAGTATAAAGACCACGTCCGTTTTCCCCTCATTAATGGATTGTTTTAAATCGTTAGAAGGAGTCGGACGAAAAACCACACGTACGCTAGGATACTGTTTCCTGAACTCATGTAAAATTATTGGAAGCAGATAAACACATAGAATTTCATTTGCGCTAATTGTAATTGTTCCAGTCATGCTTTCACTACTTTTTACATTGTTTTTTGCTTCCTCTACATAATTTAAAATCCTTTCCACATCTCTATAAAAGCGTTCACCAGCATCTGTTAATACAATTTGTTTGTTCAATCGATCAAATAGCTTTACTCCTAACTCTTCCTCCAGAGATTGAATTTTCATTGAAACATTTGAAGGTACATAATTCAAGGCCTCTGCAGCTCGACTAAAATTAAGTGTGAGAGCGACCATTCGAAAGGTAACTAGTTGACGTAAGTCCACCTGTTTTACTCCTTTCAAAAATACGGAATCAAGCAAGAAGGCTATAGATTCATACTCCATCTATAACCCTCTTTTGAAACATTGTGTCCCTTATAAAGATTTAATTTTAAGGAGTTTCTGTCTAAAAGAACTTCTTAGGAAATTTTAATAACTAATTTTTTCAAGCTTCGTTATTCATTTCTTTTTCTTTTCTAGGCCTATGGTTACAACTGTGAGAAGAACTCCTAGAAACACCATAACGGCAGCTACCCACGGTGTGTGTTGTAATCCCATGATGTCCGTCGTAATACCCCCTACATACGCACCTAATGCAATTCCTCCATTGAATGAAGCAATATTAAGTGATGAAGCCACATCGACAGCGCTTGGTACATAACGCTGCGCTAGGGTCAACACGTATGATTGTAATACAGGTACACTCATAAATGCCAACAGACCCATAGCTATCACCGTAATAAGGCCAACTACTTTAAACGGCGCAGTAAATGTAAAGATTAATAAGATAACAGCTTGTACGATAAACATAGAAAGTAAAGATTTAAGTGGTTTTCGATCCCCTAAACGTCCCCCTATGGCGTTTCCAATGGCAATAGCTATCCCATATACAAATAAGATAATACTCACGTTCTTAGCATCGATACCCATGATATCCTGAAGAATAGGTGAAAGGTACGTAAAGGTTACGAATGTACCACCGTATCCTAGAATGGTCACGGCTAAGATCAGTAAAATTCTTCTATTACCCACTAATTTGAATTGATCTCTATAAGATGGAGGGGTTTCTGTTTTTAATTGTTGACTTGGAATTGCAATAGCATTAAGAATAAGAGCAATCAAACCAATGAAGGCAATCCCGTAAAATGGAAATCTCCAACCAAAGATATCACTGATATAAGTCCCTAAAGGAGCGCCAATGGCAGTGGCAACCGTAAACCCTCCAAATACAAATGCAATAGCACTTGCTTGACGATTTTTAGGAACAAGACTTGCAGCAACCGTTGAACCTATAGCAAAAAACACGCCATGTGCGAATGCTGATAGTATACGCCCTGCTAGTACGATACTGAAAATAGGAGCAACAGCCGTTATGATATGCCCTATAATAAACAGCACGATCATGGATAATAATACCTTTTTCCGTGAAACCTTTGCTGTCAGAGAAGTTAAAATAGGTCCCCCTACTGCAACTCCTAGCGCATACATGGATACAATTAATCCGGCTGTAGATGTCGATATGTTAAATGCATTCCCAACAGAAGGAAGAACACCTACACTAATGAACTCTGTGACCCCTACACCGAAGAATGTTGCGGCCAAAGCAAATAAGGCAAATTTATTTCCATTTGACTTCGGCACTGAATGTTCAAGTCTATTCATGTGAATAACTCCTAAGATGTGATTGATTTCTTGTATAGAATAACACCAAACACCACACAATATTCAATAACAGTGAAGGTACTTGATTATGTTGTTCATTATTTTTGAAGATGAATTTTGAGAAGTTTGTATTTTTATCATTTTATTTATAGAGTCAATAAGTTTAAAGCAATCTTTATCCAACAATCTGGCCCGTTTGTTGAATAGAATGACTCATATTTTTTAAATGACTTTATTGTTTTTTAAACAACTTTATTGTCCGTAAACAATTGAATATAACGTCCGGTCACTGTATTATATAAATACAAGCTGCGTTGCACGTCACAATCTAAAGTTTTAACCTTTAAGCTGTAACAGGGAGTTTTACAACGAATCTGGAATGACACGCCTCGTTCGTTTTTTAAACCAATGAGGACAGGCAGGAAGGCTTCTGCGAACACCCACTTTGAGGAGTGGTGGTTTAAAACTTTCTTCCATTCAACGGCAAAGGCGGCCCCCCCCTATTATGAATGATTATTCAGACCGGTACTCTTTTGAGAGCCGGTCTTTTTGCATTTTAATTTGCATTTATGTTGCATTAAATATTAAGGATGCCTCTTGGTGGCTATTTTCACGTTTTGTCTATTGCTTTATTTGTTTTTCAACAATATGGAAAGCCGTTTTCCTATTAGAAAACGGCTTTTTGGAATATTAGTTGCTAGAAATGTGATGCTTCTAATTTCTGCTCTGTGTTTTCTTCTTTTACGGATTTACGCTTTAAAGCAGAGCCCAGTATGATAACGATGCTCGCTATTCCAATCCAAACCAGGGTAGATACAGGAGAACTCCAAGTTAATCCTTTTCCGAAGAAGAACAATTCACGTAAACCTTCTACCATAAATCGCATTGGCAGCCATGAATAAACCCAATCGCGATAAAATGGAGACAGCATTTCCGGAGCCATTGCAAGCAATGGTGCACCAAAGAAAAGCATTAAAATAAAAATTGGCATACCCTTAAGCCCTAATAGTGAAAGTACAGCTAATATCATAAGGAAAAAGCTAAACGACGTAATGGATAAAAACAAGGCTGTATCCGTAAATTGGGGAATATTCAGCCCTAACATGCCATCTGTCAGCCAGGTAAAACCAAATCCAACTACAAGGGCAACAACAGCCCCTATCATAATCTGTCCTACCTTATTAGAAAGACTCTCTTTCCGGGTGCTGACCGGCAGTTTGTTTACCGCAACAAAGATAATGGCTGCACTCGCTATACTGGCCATCCACAGCGGTTGAAATAAGGAAATGGGCGCATTGCCGTTCGCGCTATTCGTGCCGATTTCATTGACGTTTGTGACGTTCTTTGTAATAGGCGCTGCTAAAGCCGATGCCTGTTCTACCGTCAATGTGGCTCCCTGCGCTTCAAATCCTTCAAGCAGCTGGGTGCGGACAGTATTATTCATATTATCAACGACACCATGTAGTATTTGTCCTGCCATTGTAGAGGCCGCCGTATTCATCCCCTCATTGATCAAGATTTGAACTTCGGGCGAGGAAGGTGCTGGTGTCCGTAAAGATGCCTGCTTCGCACTGAAATCTTGCGGAATGACCAGTGCGGCATAATACTCTTGATCATCTAATCCCTTTTGCACTTCCTCCAAGCTGTTTACTTCTATCCACTTTACTGCCGGGTCTTCATCCGTTGTAGTTTCTGATGTTTTTTTCATCCTCTCTACGATGGTCTGCCCCATATTCATCTTTGGCTGATCAGGGAGTTGGACTCCCTGATCTTCATTCACAACCGCAACAGGCAAATTTTGCGGCTGAGGCTGGACCGATGGAAATAAGGTTAGCGAAAAAATAAAAATAATGGCCAGTGCAATAACAGGCGATAACAAGACCAGCTTGTTTTTGAAAATATTCAAGATTCATCCGCTCCTTTTAATAATCATTATGTTGATTAAAGTTCACAATGTTGATTATAATGATTAAAATAGGAAATACAATAATCACATTTAAACGATCTGATCATTACTCAACACAAAATAATGAAGTGTCTAATAAGGAGAGAAAAAATTGAAAAAAGAAGAAAAATTAGACCGGCGCCAGATCCGGACCAAAAAGCTGATCCGGCAGGCCCTGCTGGAATTAAGCGAGGAAAAGGGGCTTAGTCAGGTAACTGTAAGGGACCTGGCCGAACGGGCGGAGATTAACCGGGGAACATTTTATCTTCACTATCGGGATGTGGCAGATCTGGTAGATCAGCTGAAGAGTGAGATTTTTGAAGGGATCCTTCCATTTGCAAGCGAGATCAATCCGCTGGAAGTAAAGTCCCATGCAGAACGCGGGGAGCCTTACCCTGTCCTTCTAAAAGTGCTGGAGTATTTTTTAGCACAGGCAGATTTCCTGCGGGTCATGCTCAGTGCTAATGGTGACTTGCAGCTGCCCCTTCAGATTAAGGAATTTATGTCGGAACGGATGCTTCAGAAATTCGAACAGTATATGCCTGAAAAATCTGAGGATGCCATTCCGTGGGACTATTTTGTGGCTTATATCGCTTCAGCAAATATTGGCGTTTTGACTCACTGGATGGCAAGTGAAAACGATCTATCCACCCGGGAGGTTGCCCTTATGATGACCCGAATTATCACCCAAGGGCCTTTAGAAACAGTGTTGGGGGGAGTAAAGCGGTAAGCGGACAGCTGTTTTTCGTTAAAAAAGCGATCTTTTTTCGATATGTTAACATGTAAAATAACGCTTAAAACAGGCTTAATTTACCACCAAAAGTATTTGCCGTTCAAAAAAGTGTACTTATGCACAAAGTACACGGAAATTAACCAGACGACAAATGTAGTCAAAGGACATTCGTGTTCATCCACCGAACTTAACACACAAGTGAAAAACATACGTGGAAACCTTATTGAAACCCGCCGCACACCTTTGAAAGCAGGCCACATTAGGCTGCTTATCAGACACATACGTTGAAACATACCTTGAAAGGATGAGGAAAATCATGACTCAAACGAAAGGTCAAGGTGCTGGAAACTTATCTGAAAACCTATCTGAAAACCTGGAAGACATGCGCTTAACGGTGAAAGAAGCTGCGAACTATGTGAATGAAAGCCCGGGTGTTGTGCGCAACTGGCTGAGAGAGTTAAAATCCTACATTCCCACCATGCAGGGAGACAACGGCTACCACTATTTTGATCAGCGGGCGTTGGAAAGGCTCATGCTGATTCGTCAATTGAACCGGGACCAGCATTATTCGATCAAGCAGATTGAGTATTACTTCGCAACGGGAGAAATACCGGTTAAACCAGAAGCTGGCATCGGCCGGTACAGAAGGATCTTTCCACGCATTCATATGCCCGCCTGGTCCATGCAGCATAATGCCAAATTGAATTTGCTTTTTATGAGACATATTCTTCCCTCTTTTCATTGTATAAACGAGATGGACTTAACAATTGAAACGAACGGTGCCGGGCCTTACGCTCTTCAATAGGTGTATGAAGGACAAATTCATCTACGCCATATGCTTGGTGATAATGGTTCAAAACCTCTTGTATGAATGTTGCTGTGCCGGCTACTATGCTTGCTTTTTGTTCTTGGATGTCAAATTCCTCGCCGGACTGTTGTCCAAATTGCTCTGCCTGCTCGAATGACTGAACCGTTACGCTGCGACCGCTTTTTAAATACACTTTATGAACGCTTTGATTGGTCACGCGCTCTTCTGCTGCCTTTTGGCTGTCTGCGGCAAAGACTGAGATTGCCATAATCAGTTTGCCGTTTGGCTTCAATTGTCGGTATGTCTGAGCAGCTTCCTCCCAGACACTGATGTCACTGTTAATGAATTTGGCAAAAACAAAATTCCAACCCAATTTCGCTGCCAATTCAGCACTTTTCTCACTGGCCCCAAGCAAGTAATATTCAGGATATAGAGGAGGTTCAGGCCTTGCCTGAACTCCTGAAAGCGGATGTCCGTTTGGAATTTTTTTCTCAAGAATCTGATGGAGAAACGTCAGCCTTTCTTCAAAATCATTTCCATCGTTAACAGTTCCGTATTGCAGTGCTTTTGTGGAGATGGGCAGCCCTCCTGGCGCTTTTCCCACTCCCAGGTCAACCCGTCCCGGCTCCAAAGATGATAAAACGTTAAAGTTTTCAGCTACTTTGTATGGGCTGTAATGTTGCAGCATAATCCCACCTGACCCAATTCGAATCTGTTTTGTTTTTGCGAGTAAATAAGACATTAACACTTCCGGTGATGATCCTGCCAACTGCTCTGCATTATGGTGTTCTGACACCCAAAAGCGATGATACCCCCACTTTTCCGCTTTCTGTGCCAGCTGAATCGTGTACTGCAGCGAATCAAATGCGGTTTCATTTTCATAAATTGGACTTTGATCCAGCAAACTGATTTTATATGCCACACCTGCTCCTCCTTTATACCGAGTTTACAGATAAGATTAATAACCTTTGGGTGATTGCCATTTATCCTATCACCCAGAGCTCTAAAAATAAATGCTTTTCGTGATAGAAAGATTTATTGTATTCATTCAATAATTTAATGAGTCCTAATTGGCGCCTCCTCTTGCTCGGTTTTGTTGAATGTATCGGCGAAATGCTCTATAGATTTCCATAGCAGCGGATGCTCCATTCCATAAAAAGTACCGTATATATGCTGTTTTAAACGAAGCAGATGATCGGCTTCGATTTCAACAATCTCTCCTTGTTCTACTTCCTTTTTCATACACAAAGCAGGTAAAAACCCAATTCCTTTCCCGCTTTTAATTAAAGATTTTGCGACTTCTAAATGTCCCACTTGAAATTCGATACGCGGTTTCACATTCGCTACGTCAAATATTTTGTGAACCCTGTTCCAGTCGAACGCACCGCATTCAAAAAATATCATCGGCTCTAAAGCCAATTCTTCTGCTGTGATATTGGTTCGCCCGATGAATGGGTGTCCTGGATGAGTAACGAGGCGGACTGAATTATCAAGAAGAGGCTGTTGTTGCAACGCATCATGGGTTACTTCTTTCATAAAAGCGATGTGTATTTCTTTGCGCAGGAGTTTATCCATAAGTGTATCGTTAGAGGCGGACATAAATGTGAAACGAAATTCAGGAAAGGCTTCTTTCCAAACGGGAAGAGCATCTGGAATGAAATATTGAGAAGAAATCAAATTCGCTCCAATGACAAACTCCTCCTGCAAAGGCTCTTTGCGAAGTTGTTTTTTTGCTTGTTCATATGTTTGAATAATTTGTTCTGCATAGGGCAAAAATTCTTTTCCCTTTTCCGTTAATGAAACGCCTCGACCACTTCGTTCAAATAGCGGCTGATCCAACTCGCGTTCCAGTGTTTTGATGCGCGCAGTCACAGTGGGCTGGGATAAAAATAAGGCATTTGCCGCCTTATGAATACTATTAAAGTGCACTGCATATATAAAGGCCTCTAAATGATCAATATTCATCCGTTTCCTCCTTCAAGGCGCTTTTGGCTGACCAATCAGCGGCTTATTTTTTCTGTTATTAGGTTAATTACTGCTGCATATCACAGCAGCTTTATTTATACTGGCTGATTTTTAATGTTGCCGGCTAAAATACTATTGCCGATGGTCTCTCCAATATTCCCTCTTGATCGTCCCAGATCCTCATCTTGACCGAATGAAAGAAGCGGGAAGACAAGCTCCGCAAACCGATAAGATTCTTCTAAATGGGGATACCCGGAGAAAATAAAACTTTCAATGCCGATGTCTTGATATTCTTTAATGCGGGCCGCCACGGTTTCAGGGTCGCCAACAAGTGCTGTTCCGGCACCTCCGCGCACAAGCCCTATGCCTGCCCACAAATTCGGACTGATTTCCAGGTCCGCTTCTTTTCCTTTTCTGTGAAGAGCGGCCATCCGGTTTTGACCGGCTGAATCATAGCGGCTCAATGTTTGCTGGGCCTGCTCGATGACATCATCGTCTAAATAGGAAATCAACTTATCGGCTGCTGCCCATGCTTCCGCATTTGTTTCACGCACGATGACATGCAGGCGAATGCCAAACCGGACCGTTCGCCCTTCTTTTTCAGCCTGCTCGCGTACACTCTCCACTTTCTCCCGCACTTGTTCCGGCGGCTCTCCCCATGTTAAATATACATCGGAATGTGTTGCTGCCACTTGCTGTCCCGCTGGTGATGAACCACCAAAATAAACAGGCGGTGTCGGCTTTTGAACAGGTGGAAACAACAATTCTCCGCCTTCTGATTTTACATATTTTCCGTTGAAATCTACTTGCTCTCCCGCCAGCAGACCACGCTAAATGGTTAAAAATTCATCTGCAGCTTCGTACCGTTCATCATGCTTGAGGAAAAGACCATCACCCGCAAGTTCAACCGGATCACCTCCGGCCACGACGTTAATAAGCACACGGCCGTTAGATAAGCGATCCAAAGTAGACGTCATGCGTGCGGCAACAGATGGCTGCATTAATCCAGGCCGAAGCGCAACTAAAAATTTCAGCCTTGTTGTCTCCGCTGCAAGCGCGGCCGCCGTCAGCCACGGATCTTCGCACGATTTTCCAGTTGGAAGCAATACACCTGTATAGCCAAGCCGGTCTGCCGCTTGTGCAACCTGCTTAAAATACGTATGATCCGCTTCTCTTCCGCCAATATCCGTTCCTAAATAACGACCGTCGCCGTGTGTTGGAATAAACCATAAGATCTCCATTTATCTCGCTCCCTTATTGTTTTTAATGCGTTCCTTTAAAACTGCTTCGCCATTTTAAGAGTTTCTGTTCAAGCAACCGCACAAATGAATCCGTTAATTTGCCGACAACCGCAAAAATAATGATTCCGACAAAGACTTTTTCTGTTTGAGAAAACTGGCGGGCATCCATAATCATATAGCCGACACCGGCACTTGATCCCATTAATTCCGCTACGACAAGGCCAAGCCAGGCAATACCAAGAGACAGCCGCACACCCAGTAAAATATTCGGCAGCGCCGCCGGCAAAATAAGCCGGGTAATTTGACGATGCCAGTTGAATTCCAGCACGCGTGCCACATCGAACAGTTTTGCATCCACACTGCGAATGCCGAGAAAGGTATTAATATAGATAGGAAAGAACGCACCCATTGCAATTAACAGCACTTTGGACAATTCATCGAACCCAAACCATAAAATGAAAAGCGGTGTTACAGCCAAATGAGGAACCGTGCGCAGCATTTGGAGCGACGGGTCTAAGTAAGACTCTGTTTTTTTCGAAAACCCAACCAAAATGCCGAATAAAAGACCCAATCCGCCGCCAAGCAAAAAGCCGCCAACCGCACGCGCGATGCTGATCTGCATATTCGCAGCCAGTTCTCCGGATATCGTCAGCTCATAAAACGTTAAAAGAATGGCAAGCGGTGTTGGAAGGACGGTCGGAGAGATGAACCCTGCGCTCCCCGCATATTGCCACAATGCCAAAATGATGACCGGCACAACAAATCCTTTCAGCCATGCCGGTACAGTCCGGATTTTTTTTATTTTTTCTGCTTTTTCCTGTCTGCTCAATCCCGCATAGGCTGCTGTTTTCATTCGGTTTCCTCCTTCTTTTCGTTTTCAATAAATTGATTGTCCACTACTTTTGATACGTCAATTTCTTTATCAATGACGCCAAGCTTGTATTGAAAATCGGCCGTTTCTTGCTGTGCTTGAATAATTTCTTCTGTAATCGATTCATTCAGTGGCTCCGTATTGTTTAGCACGCTCTCCACTACTTTTTCATCCAATTCTTTGATCTTGGCATAAATCGAGATCGCTTCTTCTTTGTTTGCTTTCTGCCATTCAACGGTTTTGTTGTACACTTCAAGGAATCGTTCCACTTCTTTCGGATGCTCTTCTGCAAAACCGCTCCGTGCCAATGTAAAGCCTGGCGAATACGATTTAATGGTTTCCCCATTCGCTAAAATGTTGGCATTGTTTTCAATCGTTTGCAGCGAGATAAACGGCTCCCAAATCGACCAAGCATCCACCGATCCATTTTCAAACGCCGGCATTGCTTCATCCGGCTGCAACTGGATAATTTCCACATCATCTGGCGATACACCGGCATCCTTTAACGCTTTATGAAGGAAGTCAAAACCGCTGCTCCCTTTCGCAACTGCCACTTTTTTCCCTTTTAAATCTTCGATTGATTGAATATCGCTGCCTTCTTTCACCAAAACAGCATTCGCTTTGAGGCCGTCTTGTGAAAGGGCAATTTCTTTAAAGGGGACATCTGCTGCCTGCCCGCCGATCACGGGCGAGTTGCCGACCTGTGAAAAGTCGAGTTTTCCTGCTGCCAGCCCTTCAAATTGAGGCGGTCCGCTTTGAAACTCCGTCCATTTCACTTTGATGCCTTCTTTTTCAAACGCTTCTTCAAACCAGCCTTTTTCTTTGGCAATCCAAAGCGGACTCAAGCTCTGCTGAATACCGATGTTAATTTCTTTCACTTCTTTTTCTTCACTTGACGTTTGTGCCGAGCATGCCGCCAAAAGCAGCGATGCTGCGATTAAAAATAGCCATTTTCTCATTCTGACTCCTCCTAAATTCCTGCGCCTTCCGCGTAAACAGAGTGCTCGGTTTTTTCAAATTCCTCCAATACCTTTTGCCGTAAATATTGAAACGATGTGTCGGTTCGGTTTCGTGGAAAAGACAGCCCAATCGGCAGCCATTTTTGCAGTCGGCCTGGTTTGGCTCTCAAGATCGCCAGCTGCGTGCCTAAATAAATGGATTCATCTATATCGTGTGTCACCAAAATCATCGTTATTTTTTTCTTCTGCCATATGTCGATTAACACGTCCTGCAAATGCTTGCGGGTAAATGCATCAAGCGCGCCGAACGGCTCATCAAGCAAAAGAACTTCTGGTTCCCGCAGCAGCGCCCGCGCAATCGCAACTCGCTGTAACATGCCGCCGGATAACGCTGCCGGATACGCTTTTTCATGGCCCGTCAGCCGGACAATGTCGATTAATTCCTGCACGTTTCTTTTTACGTTGGGATCACGCAAATTCAAATCCGCTGCTATGTTTTGCTCCACCGTCAGCCACGGAAACAGCCGGTGCTCCTGAAAAATAAATCCTTGACTGATGCCGGGTTTTATTACTTGTCGGCTATTGATCTCCACGCTTCCGCTGTATTCAGTATCAAGCCCTGCCGCAATTTTTAATAAGGTGCTTTTTCCGCAGCCGCTCGGGCCAATAATCGTCAGAAATTCTTCCTTTTGAATATCCAAGTGGATGTCATCGAGCACCACCACCCGCCCAAATGCTTTTTCGTCCACGTGAATGGAAACAGTCATATTACTCCTCCTCTTTAAATGAAAATAGCTCCCTGTCTGAAAAGAACAGAGAGCCTTCGGTTGTCCGATCAGCTTATGTTAAATTTCCCACACCGTCATGTCACAGTCGCTTTTCATTGCCATCATTCCTTTCAATTCCAACAAAAAAAGCACACGCCTCTTTTTAGAAGTAGGCGTGTGCTTTCGGCCGTCCGATCAGCACATTCATTGATGGATTGTTGTCGGATGTGATATCCGATTAATTCTATAAGAATTATAATAAATGGTTGGTGGCAGTTCGTCAACTGCTTTTTTGAAAAAAATAAATATTGCGTAAAAGCGTACTTTTACGAACGGGTGAATAGAGTCTTTATTCTATTTTTTCTCGATTAGTTAGGAGTCATTATTTGCTCCGTTCCCTTTTTCAGTAAGTGTATTTGCATCTAATCCTCTCTGTAAATGCGATAGGTGTTTTTCCCTGCTCGTTTCGCTTGATACATAGCTGTATCTGCTTTTCTGATGAGTGAATGACCATCTTCACTTTCGTTTAAATGGAGAGAAACCCCTATACTTGGGGTGATGCGAATGCTCTCATTTTTTATGATGAAAGGAAGCCCTAACACATCAAGAATTTTTTTAGCTATACCCATTACATCTTGCTTCGGAATATCGGTTAATAAAACTGTAAACTCGTCACCTGCCAGGCGGGCAACCACATCACCTTCACGAACAGTGCGTGTTAACTTCTCAGCGACCATGTTTAATAAAGCATCCCCTGCGTCGTGACCATACGTATCATTCACTTGCTTAAATCCATCTAGATCAATAAACATAACAGCTGTCACCCTAGGATCAGCTGGTTTAACGAGTAATGCTTTTAGAAGGTGTTCCTCAAATAACCGCCTGTTCGGTAATCCTGTTAACGCGTCGTGATAAGCAAAATGATGCGTCATTTCTTCCATCTTTTTACGCTCCGTTATATCTTGAAAGAAGATCTGGACATGCTCTTGTCCGTGAATTGTAATCGGTAATCCCATAATTTCAACATCGACGGTTTCCCCATCCATGCACATCATTTTTTCTTCTAAAGGAGCTGCAGGGGCTTTATTTTCAAACATCATTTTTAGCCGCTCTTTTACAATCTTATGGTAGCTTGGGTGGATAAAGGATAAAGCATTTTTGCCAACTACTTCATCCAACGTATTCGCACCTAAAATTTTCATCCCCGCAGGGTTGATATATGTGAAAACACCTGCTTTGTGAATACCTATGGCGATAGGAGATAGTTCAACTAATTGCCGATACCGTTCTTCACTTTCTATTATTTTTAAGGATGTTTTTTGATCCATGTAACGGCTGATAAAAATAAATAGCTGTATACACAAGATGATGATGACGATGCTTATTGCTAACGAATTATTTTCTGACCAATCAGGCGGTGAATTTTGGTGGTAATCGAATGTCGTTAAAAAGGTTGTCGCTTTCAGCCCAGTATAATGCATGCCTGAAATCGAAGTGCCCAGTAAAATAGCTGAGGCTAGCTTAGTCCACAATTTCTCGTAAACCGGATTGTCTCTAAATATAGCAAATAGCTGCACTGCGATATTGGTGGACGATAGGGCAATCAGTACAGATACACTGACCCACAGCGGGTCATATTGAATCTCTGCTTTTACAATCATCGCCTTCATCCCAATATAGTGCATTAATAGAATTCCGATTCCCATTATCGTTCCGCTAACAATCAAGTATCTCCTAAGGATGTATTGGCTTAACGTATAAAAAGCTAAAAAGGACGTCATCACGGGCAAAATTATGGATGCGACAACTAATAATGGATTATATTGAATATCCATATTAATATCGAATGCTAACATGCCAATAAAATGCATCGCCCATATTCCACTACCCAATGAGATAGAAGCTGCGATTAACCAGTAGTTCCTCATAAGCCCCTTTTCTGATGATCTTAGCCTGCTGACAAGATGAAGAGCCGTATACGATGAGCATATTGCAATCATGATCGAAAAGACAACTAATATTAGATGATGCTCACCATAGATATGTGTCATATTATCCATTACTCGCTCCCCTTATAGAACTACAAAAACTAATTAAAAAACCAGTGTGGTCGGATGATGAATGAATGTTTTTTATACAGGTATAATTAGGCCTCTTTACCAAGAATCCGAAATATTAATCCGAGATTTTCGTTCTTTTCCCCGTAAATAAATCAACTTGCCATGTTCCATTATACTGAGGGCGATGATTTCTTTCGGTAACGGTAACAATACAGTCTTGTACGGTGAAATCCACCTCTCCCCCTCCTCTTGTGATCGAAGCTGACAATCCATCTACTATCTGAAATAATCGGAACATTGGCCGTAAACGCCATGGGAATGCATCAGGAAGCTCATGTTCCTCATGATGATGGTAGCGAATGATTTCAACAATATCTTCGTGGATAGCATAAAAGTTTTTAGCAATTTCGGCTCCACGATACGCATGAAGTTTGCCATCTTCAAAAACTTTCTTGGGATCTGCTACGTCGCTAACCGATAGGATCGGCTGAGATTTGCCTAAATCATGAAAAATGAAAGCCTAAACCAACTGGTCTTTGTCAATTCCAATTAGTTCCGCAACTCCTTTTTGATATAAATTAGATAGGAGTCTAAGGCAATTCACAATATGACGGTATCCACCGTCTGGAATAATGCCCGTAATGGTAATCATCTTACTATCTGGATCATAGGTATCCATATATTCAACCGTATTTTTAAGTTTATATTCTACTTTACTGTTAGGTAGCGTTAAAGCGAACGCCATATCCAATTCATTCTGCATCATCATAATATCTGTTATATCTTTACCCGTAATGAGAATTCCTTTTTCTATTTCTTCCTCAACTAGTGGAATGGCATTCATAGATAATGTTCTACCCGTTAACGTTTTTCTCAGTACACCTCTACGTGCTTCTCCGGTTCTTATCACTTCTTCTAATAATTTTTTTCATAATCAGAAGGTAATTGAAAGAAATTCAAGTCACTATAAATATGTTTATCCTGGTAGTGAACTCCTTCAAGTTCTAAAGACTTTTCAGCCACCAGGTTTACATATTTCACACGCAAACCACAATCTATCAAGATAAGAATTTCATCCATTGAATCCAAAATATAACTCAAAAATCCCCTATCGGATACTACGTTTTTCATCGCTTTTCTCTCCTTTTGGCAACCCACCCATCTTAGCATTTGCTTTAGATCTGTGGCTTTGCGTCCTTATCTTTCAACAAGTTTGCCTTTTTCAAAATGAATTTCATTATTTAATAAAATCACTAATCATTTCCTAATCTTACTGTAAAACATGTCGAAATTTACCGGTTTTTGTTTTTTAGGCTATAAAGTAATCTGATATGTATAAAAAACTCACTTTCAACCCAAAAATCCCCTCTTAAAAATGGAGATTAGTCCGTAATTTGCTGCTTCATTCTTTACAGCTTTATTAATTTGTCAGTAGATATCGGGCGTCATAAAACGCGTAATGTTTGATTTTTTCTTCATAGCGCTTCCGTTCGATCACGCCTCTAAAGACCATGGCAATATCGGTCATGTCGCCCCTATCATTGAGGATGGGAGCAGCGCTGTCGTCTATCGGGATTTCGGCCCCTTCTTTGTTAATGAGGACCGTATGATTAGCAAGACCAACAATTCGTTTTTCTTTCATCTTAACAATAATCTATTCATCGGTAACCGCAAAATATTGGCGTGGTCACGCAAAATATTGCGGTGTTTTGCAAATTTGATCCAGATCATAGGCGGGCTGTATATATTCATTTCACATATGATACGGTTTACACCAATTACTGCTGAACAATGCTACCCATCTCCACTCCATATTTACTAAACTTAAAACACCTACTGGGAAACCTTATTGAAACCCACCGCACACCTTTAGAGTAGCTTCGTATTATGCTTTTCATCAGACATATATATTGAAACATGCCTTGAAAGGATGATGGAAATCATGACTCAAACGAAAGATCAAGGTGCTGGAAACTTATCTGAAAACATACCTGAAAACCTGGAGGATCTGCGCTTAACGGTGAAGGACGCGGCGAAATATGTGAATGAAAGCCCGGGTGTTGTGCGCAACTGGCTGAGAGAGTTAAAATCCTACATCCTCACCCTGCAGGGAGACAACGGCTACCACTATTTTGATCAGCGGGCGTTGGAAAGGCTCATGCTGATCCGCCAGCTGAACCGGGACCAGCACTATTCGATCAAGCAGATTGAATATTACTTCGCAACGGGAGAAATACCGGTTAAACCAGAACCGATGAAGGATGAAGCATCGGATGTCTCAAATTGTAATTTGTATGAAGAAAATCAATCTTATCATCTTCAAATTGAACAATAGCGATTAAGTCATTGTCATAATCAACAACGGCAACTTTGTTTTCATTGAAATAGACATCATTTTTTTCATACATCTCTATATGCCAACCGTTATTTAAATCAAATTTTTCACGTTTACTCATCCTTTTATTGTTTAGTCTTTTTGTTTACCACTCTCTCCATTCCTCAGTAATGTCTTCTTCAGATTTTAATCCAGCTATTTTCGCACCTTCCTCGATAAACTCAGCTAATTCCTCTCTTTCCATGGTTTCAATAAAGTAATCATATTTGTCGTTTAATTCATTTAATCTAATAACAACTTCTTTGACACGTTCCAGTATAGCTTCCTCTGTTGGCGTATCTCCAAGTGCTTTTAAACTGCTGATGTAAGAATCCAGAACCTCATTAGTTACATTGGTATTTTCATCGGTGAAAATATCATCTTCTTCATCCATTCTTTGTTTCCATTCTAACGTTGGCTTGTTTTGTGTAAGTTCTTCAAAATTCATAATTTCATCCTCCAAGGATAATTAAATATCTTTATTAGCTATTTTACCGCATTTCTCGTCAAAGTAATCTACCTGATTAGTCAACAGTTCGTCCATTACTGTATATTAAAAGCCCCCGCTGCCTTTGACAGCCGGGGCTTTTCCAACACAACATAATAACATTTTTGTTGCATTGTATTTTAGTGATCAACAGTGGACCGAAACTGTGGATTAAAGAATCCATACTTTACTCTACTTCTTAAATCGTATATCTGTCATTGAGAAATAAAAAAGCTCTGCGATTGCAGAGCTCTACTCTAATCCGAATTGCGATTTAGATTCTAATCTATCCGCCATAAAAACTAAGATTACGTTTGATCCAAGTGGTTCTCCATAATAAGTAACCGTGATTGTTCTAAGAGGGTCATCGCTTGCGCCAGTTTCTGAAGTTAATTCACCTTCACCGCCAACAATTGCTTGGACTTCTGAATACGACATACCATTAGTGATTTCAGTAAACTCTTCCAATGTAATCTTTACATCGGAATTAGGACCTTCACCAAGCCCAGCCTGTGCTTTACTCATGAGTTTATTATCCTGAAACATAAAATTGGCATTAGCAAGAGCGCTGTCTGTCGATTCCCATTCATACATAACCGTGTGAAGGTCAGTGCCTTTTTCGCCTGTTTCAGAAATCAACGTGCCTTCATGACCAATAAGATCGGCCACTTCTTCATAGGACATACCTTCCTTGATTTGGTCGAATTTTTCTTGAGTTAGTCCTTCTGTTTCGTCTGTAGCCTTAGATGTTTCTTCAGTTGATGCTGGTCCAGCATCTTCTTTAATAGTCGTTTCTTCAGTATTATTCATGCCATTATAACCGATTACAGCAAGAATGATCAGTAAAATGATAATTCCAATGATGCCTAAGCATCCAAACTTAAAAATTTTACCCATCTGTGATGTCCTCCTTTATATCTATTAAAAGAATACATTAGGAATTTAATGGGTTCAATACAATTATAAAACATTTAAGTTATAACAAGGAAAACAAAAGTTTGCTGTTCATGAACAGTACTTCCATACAGAGATGGATACTAATTTCATTTTATTCAACAGTTCGTCCTTACTGTGCAAAAAGCGCTCTGGCTTCCTAAGGAAGCCAGAGCGCTTTTCAATGCAACACACTATCTTGATATGCTCCCCCTTAAGTGGACAGTGTAGAAAAGCAACGCTACTGTTTACTCAAGGGGGATTTTAAATGGCGAAA
>NZ_JANAVL010000028.1:0-27706 GCF_024213455.1 Domibacillus sp. A3M-37
TAAGATGACATGCATCTTATAATAGAAGTTTCTTGCTTAAAACGTTGACGTTTTTATTGATTTTGTTCAGTTTTCAAAGATCAATTTTCTTCACCATCACCAACGACAGCTAAATAATTATATCAATTCTCAATACGAAAGTCAACACTTTCTTATCAAAATTATTATTTTGATAAATCTTTTATAGAAAGTGAAAAATCATTTGATCAATACCAATTTCCTTGAATGACGAATAATCACTATACCATGATTTGAAAGAAGAAGTCAATATCTTTCCCTAGAAATAATTATATAAAAATAATGAATATTTGCATTTAAATTGAATTGTATTTACGTCACTGATTTAGCGACGGATTAATAATATAACATAGCGTTAAGTTCAGCACAATAACTATTTTTAAAATGGATTTATTTAACTGAAGTATTTTTTCCTCATTATACATCAAACCTATTCATTCTTAGGTATAGAACAGGAATTTTTTGGAATACTAAGCTAAATCCATTAAAAGAGCATTTGTTTTTAAAAAAAAATGCTCTTTTTCCGTGTTTCTTCTATAAGAATTTCATAACGGAAGATCAACTTGAAAAAACATAAAAAAGCTTCCAAAAGGAAACTAGTTAACTTAAGTTATGTAGACAAGCCGCTTTTGCCGTAGAATAAAAGCAAGTTTTAAACCACCACTCCTCAAAGTGGGTGTTCGCAGAAACCTTCCTGCCTGTCCTTAAAAAAGGCGTGTCATTTCAGTCTCAATTTAAAACTCCCTATTACAGCTTAAAGGTTAAAACTTTATATCGTTACGTACAATGCAGCTTGTATTCATATACTACATGAATTGGTTGTTGTGTTCAATGGTAGTTGTTGCCCTCTATTCCTACATAAACCTTTCTGCTTAATTAACGTAAACCACAAGGTGGTGCCGATATTCGATTGGTTCCGGCTTGTTTAATTCTTTAATCATTCGTGGTGTATTTTAGCCAGATACTATGTTTCCCGAAATCCACCTGGCGAAGCCTTTATCCAAAGAATTTAATCGAGTCTTTTGACAAGCAGATCAAGAAGTGCAAGAACATTTTGCACCTGACGAATGAATATGGAACAGCTCTGCCTCTTTCTGAAACCTCTTGCTCTTGGCAATCCAAATGTACACACTGTTACGGTCCACCCTTCGCATAATCGGCCCGGACAAAATAACCGCAAGGCCCATTAAGCATCACCCCCTCCATTTCAAAGTGTCCTTATAAGATATTGAAAAGCGGGATGGGGCGTGAGCTGGCTTTTACGGGCGTGGCATTCCAGCTTTTTTAACGCCTATTTCGTCATAAAAAACTGTACCTCTACATATTAGGCTGTATCTAACATGTAGAGGTACAGTGCATTTCTATCGGTTGTTTTTTCATTGCATGATATTTGGTGCCGTGCCAGGTCGTGCACCCACTTTCTTTTTCGAATTTTTTTCTTTGCCTTCCTTTACTGGCGATGCTCCTGCTTCTTGTTGAGCTGTTTTTGCTTTTACTTTCTCAACTTTAGGTTTTACTCTGCTTTCTTTTATCGCCGCTGGTTCCGTGCTTCCTTTTTCGGTCTGGCCAAACATTAAATGCAAGTTATCAATCAATTTTAAATCTAAAATATCCATATTACCAATTGGTTCTGTTTTAAAGCGCGCATCTATTTTCTTTTTCGTCGTTGTTTCTTTTTCTGCTGTTTTTTGTAAGGTTGTTACTGCTTTTTCTTCCTCACCATTAGATCTGATGTTATTTGCTTTTATAATTGGAGGCTGCATTCTTTCCGATTTTTTGTTGCTAAGCATTGAATTCAACATATTAATAATTTGCGGGTCAAAAATATCCACATTTCCAAAATAGGCTGCCATCTGAATAATTAAGTATTTAACAGACTCATTTGGATTCTTTTGCCCCACTGCCCAATCTCCAACAATATCGGGGCAGGCAGGACTTGCCGTTTTGATTTGAATCGTTGGTTTCTTAACCTCTGACATCATAATCTCCCCTTGTTTATTTTAAAACAGCTGATTTTCATGAGGAGGAATCTTATACAGATTCCTGTCATTTTGATTTTAATCGGTTGCCCTTCAACTTCTTATTTTACAGCGGCGACTAATTCATCCATGTAAATGTTATTAAATGTGTTTAATCCGTTTACGTTCATATCCACTGCATATTCAGCCGGAATCCACAGCAACTTAAAACGTTCTTCTTCAGCAATCTCCATTAATTTATCGTACAGATGATCTTTTAATAAAATAGAACCTCCGCCATAGACAACCACTACATGAATTTCTTTGGAACGCATATTATCGACGAAGTTCAGCACGTCTTCAGCGATATCGAATGATAAGTTTTCTAATGGTTCACCATTTAAATCTGCCAGGATATCTTCTTTAAACGCATGAGATTCTGATTTAACAATTTCAGAAACATCTTGTCTTGTATACGATTTTTTCTCTTTCCAGACACTCACTACAGATTCAAGCGCAACACCTAATCCGTATTCCAGGCCTTCGCTGTGTTTTAATTCATATCCATTTGTAATGATGAGTTCCGTTGTCCCATCGCCAATATCAACATGCATTAGATTTTTATCTTGAAAATACGAACCGTCTAAGTCTTCATCCATGCCATACTGCTTTATAAATTCTTCAAACATATCCCCAGAACGGTAGTTTCCTTCTCCATCTTCAATAATTTCGAACAATGGAGGCGTTCCTTCAGCAGAGACACCCACATATCCGAATGTCACTTTCACAATCACTTTTAAATCACTTTTGATATTTACCGTTACCATGTGAGTACCGGTCTGGAACCGCTCTTTAAATGTCTTTGCATTTACTTCGTTATAAACAGAAGCAGGTAAGCACGTAGACATGTTAACCGTTACGTCTAATACATCATTATTTTCAATCTTTTTTCTTTCAGCAAAGTGTTTTTGTACGGTTTTTACCGCCACTACCCCAAGAGTGTTGATAATAGGCAGATCCTGTTCGTGTTTCTTTCCTTTTTCCAGGTTCATGTTTTTCACTTTACTAGCAGCCACCCCTGCCATAGCTGCATGACCTACTAACACTCTCGTATTGTCTGCCAGCTTAACTGCGGGGCTTGAAATTGTAATATCAATATTGGTATGGAGCTCTTTTATAGCTTCTTCAAGGGTCGTTTTCTTTTCAGATCGCGGCTTTGAGATTCTAGCGAAAACGTTTGGCTGTTTAACCGCAACTCCATCTACTATCAGCTTGTGCTCACTGTTTCCATTATCGTTTGAAACAATCAATTCATACGTGTTTTTCATCCAATCATCTCCTTTTAAATAAGTAATTAATCCCCAATTAAAAGTTATACTTCCCTTTAAAAAATGAAGAATAATATTATAGGTTATTATTCGATACTATTAATTATTCTTTTAACTTACATTTCTATGAAAAATTCTTCCGAAATCTCTCAGTGGGGCACAATAAAACGTAAAAATCTAAAGATGCCTATTTCATCTTTAGATAAGCAGACTGCGCCTTGGATCATCTGCACTTATCTCGACAGAAAAATTCAGGCCGTATAGAACTTGACTTAAAACAATTGAGGAAACCGGCCTACAAATTACAGGCTTTATGCCGGAGAAATTTAGGCAGAAGGATAATTAAAATTAAATGAAGAGGATCTTGTAATTATTTGTAACAATGTGAAATAAAAAAAGCAGCTCCGGATTGGAACTGCTGCTCTAACTATCTTGTTCTTGAAGATTTATCAGAATTTTTCTCTGATTTTTCTCTTTCATCAACGCATCAAATTCTTCCATTTTTGTTTGGCAAACAACGTGCCAAAAATAAAAACAATTAATTTAAATTTTTTCAAAAGTTCATCATATTAAAATAAGACGAACTTGGACGATATTGTTATTATGTCCCAATTCATCTAAAAACGTCCAGTTATAAACATTATTCATCTTCCCCAATCCTTTTTTGCTAATCAATTCCAAACGTTCGTATAACAGCTTCATTTATTGACGCAATGTTAGGTGCAGCAAGCCTCATTGCCAATTAACGCGCTTTTTTCTTTTTCCTGGATTCGCTAGACACAGTTGTCCATATGTGCGGCCGGTATACAGGCCCTTTTGGATCCGGATCAATGTACGGAAAAAAACAGGTTCCGAGATGGTTTCGACTTTCCCTTCTTTTATACTGTACTGATGATATTCACCATGCTCATATGTCATGCTTTTTAATTGGCCTTCATCATCAGTAAAGCAGACAAATGCTTTCAAAACGCCTCTTTCTTGAAGGTGCATCATAAATTTGGACACTCTTAACGATTGATCATTTTCTAGATTCTCGTGCAGAAGCATGAAAATTCCTCCTTTAAATGGGTCTCTATATCGTTTTCACTTTTCATAACTGCCAAAAAGGACAATGAGTAATTATAGTCACACATCTGCCGGTTTGTTTTCTAGTCGATCATACTCCTTCTTTTACCCATCACCACATACATTTATCCCTAATTTTCAAAGAAAAGTTATCGGCAATAAATGTCTAAAGCATTGCTCAATTAACAATTTTATTCATAAGAAAAGAAAGCCCTCTGAGCCTGGAAGAATCACCAGCCTGAGCAAAACAAGAAATACACTAAAAAGAACAAACCCAATCCCAAATAGAAGATTTGAAAGTAAGTTTGTCCATAGTGTTCCGGCGGAAAAATCCTGCTTTTTCTATTTTTAAGGGTGTTGTTATTTTTTGTCCTTGACTGCTTCTTCTTTTCTTTTTCGAAAAAAAGAAAGAACAGGACCAGCAACTATGAAGAAAAGGAAAACAACGAATATAACTAACTCGGCTGTTTCCATCACATAAAAAGGATTCAGCGAATTTCTTATGGAAGTGGCCACGTCAAATCCTGAGAGAACATCTATGCTCAAAGAGAGAATTCCTAAAAGCACTGTCATTAACAGAGAAACACCCATGATTTTCATTTTCAGCATCCTTCCTTGTAACGTGTTCTTTATAAAGCTTTCGTAAAACAGAAAAATGCTCAGGGCATTTTTTATACAGAATCAGAAATTTTAAGTGTTTTGCAAGAAGACAAGCAGCCACACTCATTTCAAGAAAGATGCATAAAAATAGGCACAATTTAGATACGCACTGAATCAGCATCCTCTTTGATGCTTTTTAAAAATAAGGTGGTTAACATATCCATGACAGGCTCATCATTTTTAAGACAGGCCCTTTTATAAGCGAAAGCAAGAGTTCCTATCTAATTAACACCCTGTTCCGGCTTGTTCTGTCCCGTTTTATTCTTGTTTTTAAAAAAAGCAATCACAAGGAAGAAAGCCGGGATAATGACTTGAAAAGGAAGGTGCATGTAAAGAGGGACAATATGAAGCCCCTCCTGAATGTGTTCCGTATAATTGCTGGCCATTGTGATGGATAAAAATAACAGAACCGCTCCGAATGGATAAACCAGCTGTGAAGATTTTTTTATCGCAAACAAATTTGCGGCGCCTGTGACAGCCGCATAGAAATACACGCTCACCTTAAAGAAAACAGTGATCAGTGTGGTGAGCAGGAAAAAGATGTCCAATCGTTCCAAAAACTCTGCCACTTCAATGGTCTGTATGGCAGAAAGAAGGGGAAAGTCGGAACGCTGCACGAGGTCAACACCGAGAACGGAGACATTAAGGGCCTTGGTCAGGGCTAAGATCAGGCCGCTGACTGCAAGGGCGAATAACCCAGTTTGCTTCGCCTTTTTAGGACGATTCAAATACGGCAAAATCATGGCAAATACGAGTACTTCACCAAATGGAAAATACAACGTTTCTTTAAATGCTGTTTTCAACACCGGCAAATATCCTTCTTCTAGAACCGGTTTTATGTTCGCATGCTGGATTACACCGCTGAGACCAAGCAAAAGTAAGCTGCTTAAGAAAATAAAAATAAGGAGTGGGAAAAGTAATTCTCCCGTTCGGGCCAGGACCTCAATGCCCTTGCTGACTGTATACATAATCACTAGGACTAGCAGGGCATTCACTACAAATAACGGGGTATCTGGAAAAAAATTTATAATCAGTAGTTCTCCAAAATCCCGTACGACCCTTGCTGCAAGGTACATAAAATAAAGCACATATAAAAAGGCCAGTATCCGTCCCAGAGCTTTCCCGAGTATTTTTTGCGCGTATTCTGTTAATGGAATCTCGGGATAGTATAAATAAAGGCCATAGTAGACTAAATATAAGCAAAAGCCGCCGGCCATTCCAACGAGAAAGGCCAGCCAGATATCCTGTCTCGCCGTAATTCCGACAGGAAGAAATAGGGCAGTGCCCAATTCGAAAAAAATAATGAGAACGAAGAACTGATAGGCACTGATTTTTGCTTTTTCCACTGATTTTTCACTTCCTCTTTCTCAACGGTTGCCTTCCATCTCTGATAAGTACGATTTATTTCGTAAGCCATTTCGCCGCACAAAAGCCTCTACCTTTACATCCACTTCCAGTTTAGGAAAAGTCACATCATTCCAATCATCTTCTAGCTTTTTCCACGTCTTCGGATCAGCCTCGTGTACCTTTTCACCAAATCCAAAAATGTCCGACTTGTTCTCTTGGGTCCGCTTTATTGTCTGTTCTAACTGTTTTTTGATTTCTTTATTCAATGCCTTTTCTATATCCAAAATCACAGCCGGCTCCGTTAGGTCAATAGCGGTTCTAATCTCTCGAATATCACCTTCTGCACGGACGTGAACGGTTATTTTCGGCTTTCCATTCTTTGTTTGAACTGAAACCTTTGTTTTTTGACGGATGACGAGATAAGAAACAGCCTCTTTCTCTTCTTTCCAGTCCACCTCAATATCCGTTGTTTGAACTTTATCGAGTATCCATACTACTCCCCTTGCCATTTCTCCTTTGTACACGTCGATTAACTTTCCTTTTTTAAAAATCGCCAGACCATCAGCATAAGCAGACGCTTCAGGATGAGACTCCTGAATATTCTCCATCTTTTTCCCGTCTTTGCTATCCCCTTTCATGTAAAACCCGCTGAGGACTGTTTCTTTGCCGGGAGAGGTAAAATTTCTGATTAAGTCTTGAATAGTGACGTTAATATGCTGTCCTTTTAATTCTTCCGTCGTTTTTAATGTCTTCAGCACTCGTTCAGCTGGAATTTTTTCAATGCCTGTCAAGGTTTCAATAATTTCGGAAGCTTTTACGTCATGAGCAATGGCAACGGTCATGGTGGTGCGGATTTCCGGATCACGTTCAAAGGCGTCTAAAATCTTGACGATGCCTTCTTCTTTTGCCAGCTTGTCACTGATCACCAGCAGGTCTGCATGAGCGTGATATAGCCTTCGCGGGATTTTCTTGGAGGCATTTTCATGTGCTTCGAGTACCGTATCTCCTGTTGCCTTGTATACAGTGACAGAGGGGTTTGACCCGCCACCACCGCCTTGAAGTCCTCCTGCTACATTTCCGGGATTGATAATTTGAAGCGTCTTAACATATTTGCCTTCTTCATTTAGATCCAGGCCAATGGCAGAGATAACCGCAAGCTCATTCAGCTCTTTCTTGCTCCAGCACCCCGATATAAATAGGGTGCTTGTCATCATTAGGAGGAGCAACATCCATTTACGATTCATTCTGGTCACCTTTTTCTGCGTAAGGATTCACCATGTTAGAAGTTCCGGGAGGTTTTGGCTTTTGATACTTGCCTTCACGAATCTTATTTTGACCAGAGACCATTTGCGGTCTTTCCTTGAAAGCCCAAATAGGCTTGCGGACAAAAGTATCTCCAGTTTCCTCCGAAATAAACGGGGAGAGCGGTGACATATACGGAACACCAAATGAACGCAGGCTGCAAAGGTGGACAACCAGCATAAGGAAAGCCAGAAACATTCCATAAAAGCCAAATGTTGCGGCGCTGACCATAAAGAAGAATCGAACCAGGCGGGCAGAGATGGCAACCGCATAAGAAGGGGTCGCAAAATTAGCGATCGCTGTTATCGCGACGACAATGAGCATGGCAGGGGAGACAACTCCCGCCTGTACAGCTGCCTGCCCAATGACGAGACCGCCGACAATGGAGACGGTCGCTCCAATCGCTTTTGGCAGCCGTAGACCCGCTTCCCGCAGAATTTCAAATGTTATTTCCATGATAAGTGCTTCGACAAATGCTGGAAAAGGAACAGATTCCCGCTGTGCAGCAATAATGATGAGCAGCCCTGTTGGAATCATTTCCTGGTGAAAGGTCGTAGCCGCGATGTAAACGGCAGGACCGATAAGCGAGATCAGGAAGACAATAATGCGCAAAGCGCGGATGGCTGTTGCGATATCAAAGCGCTCATAATAGTCTTCCACAGATTGGAAAAATTGTATAAATAGTGCAGGAACTAGCAACACAAATGGCGTTCCTTTTACCAAAATCGCAATCCTTCCTTCGAGAAGGTTGCCCGCGACTGAATCGGGCCTGTCTGTGTGGTAGACAGTTGGAAATGTGGTGAATGTCTCGTCTTCAATCAGCTGCTCGATATATCCCGATTCAAGGATCCCATCAATGTCAATCCTTTTTAGCCGTTTGCGTACCTCATCGACGATTTCTTTTTTGGCAATCCCCTGTATGTACATAAAGGAAACGTCTGTTTTTGTTACTTTGCCAATCTTCATGGATTCCGTCCATAAATCTGGACTGTTAATGATCCGGCGGACCATGGCTACATTGGTCTCGAGTGATTCAGTAAACGATTCTTTTGGGCCTCGGACGGTCACCTGTGTCGTCGATTCCTCGATGGACCGTTTCTCTCCGCCTTGCGTGCTGATAATGAGTGCTTCAGGGGCTCCGTCAACAAAAATAATCGTATTCCCTGAAAGCAAGGCAGGAAACAGGTCATCCCATTTATTTACTGGCTTAATTTCACCATGGGCCAATACCTCTTCCATCATCATTTCTAAAACGTTTTTGCGATCAAAATTTTGGGGTAAAGACGGCGTATGCATGATCGACTCAATTAAAAAATCGTTAATGGATTGACTGTCAACCATGCCTTTCACATACAGAACAGCTGTTTTTATCTCAGGGTTATTGCTCATTTTTAACGGCCGGATGACGATGTCTGAACTGTTTCCTGTTTTCTTTTTGAGGAATTCAAGATTCAACGATAAGGAGGTATCGATAGCCGTTGGTACTTTATTATTCGGTTGATCTTGACTGTTTTTCTGTTGATTCTTACTTTCCTTCTTTTGCTTTTTGGGTTTTAAAAATGAAAACATAGCACCGATACCTTTCTTTGCTTTTCATTTAATTATGTCCCGGAAAATTTCCTTTATACAAGACTCACCATCATTCCTTTTTAGATGTTGAAATCAAAAACATCGCACACTGTTACTGGTACTTTATGGTGATCATGACTATATTTTAGTGATGATTAAACCTTAAATAAAAAGCTCTGTTAAACAATACTATTGATTTTCAGCGAAAAAAAAAGACCGATTTTGATCGCGATCTTTTTGTATACCTTATTGAACTGACGCACCCGTTAGCCATCCATGCCGCACTTCGCAGCACCACAGATGATGAAATATTTATTATTCTTTCATGGGAGTTTAAGTATATTGTTTCACGAAGTTAATAAAATATACTTACATTTTGTATAATATTCTCGATTAGCATTATCCGCTTTTTTAACATTTGTTTACAATGTCATTTGACAAGAAAATCAACAAATTCCGATTTTGTTGGAAGATCTGATACACTCATGAAGGTTTTTATTATTTACAGTCTTCTCATGGACATACATTTCTAATGCGTGAATTATAGTTACTTCATGCTTCTCTTCTAAAAACGTCTACCTTACTAATTCATCTCCCGCTCGCTTTACTTAAGCATCCGCCTTATTTAGGTGTGTGCTAATATCTCGTCGCTTTCTTTTTTGCAGACATGGAAGCAAGTGCAGATTCATTGAACCCTTTCACGATGAGCCATACTGCTAAAATCATTTCATTAGCAAATACTGGAAGAGCCAAGACAGCACCCCAAAAAGAAACTTGTTGAATTACACCAAACATGACTAACAAGGCACAAATAAAAATGAGAGCTGCCCCTGTCATACCCAAGATGGGTATAAACCTGGGTACAAGCTTGGATTTATACAATATATAACTGTACATCATTGTATTGATGCCCAGCATAAAATTGGGGCCAAGCATAAATGTCCAGTCATGTATTGCTTTTAATACTATGCCTGAAGTTTGAAAAGAGGCGATATCCGGGGCTCCTGCTGCTACAAATTCCCGGCTTAAGGTCAATAGGGACAGTACGCTGATTACACCAACAGTAATGATAACCGCTTCAAGAAACCTGAAGCAGACATGCCAAAGAGCTATTGTTTCATTATACTTTCTTAAAAATGGAAACATTGCAGTTGAAGTACCAATCGCTGATGCGACAAGTATTAACTCCATAAGCGCTCCCAGTGTCACCTGGTTGGCGTGTTCGGAACCTTTAATCAGGTAATCGGGACCTTTTAGGATAGGGTCGTATAAAATAAGACCTGTTATCGCCGTAACGGCTGCAAGTAAAAACAGTACTCCCACAATTTTTGCTGCTTTTTTGTTTGAATTCATTTTTATCCCCTTCTTTCAATAAATTCATAAACAGTAAAGCAAAAACAATTATCGTTCTTACAGCTTCGTGTTGGCCCCATAAAAGAATACCTCTTCCAACGGTAAGTTAAAGGCGTGAGCAATGCGAAAAGCCAGTTCTAGAGATGGGGAATAGTTTCCCTTTTCAAGAGCCACGATGGTTTGTCTTGTTACGCCTACCTTGTCAGCCAATTGCTGCTGGGTCATTTCATCATGGTTGAATCGTAATTTTCGGATGTGATTGTCGACAAGGCTTTTGCCCATATTAGACTCCTCTCCGATAGTGATAAAGTTTCGTAACGGAGCCGGTCACATCGGAAATGAATCCTGAAGTGATCAGGATAATAAACATCACCTGTGACGGCTGATAGACGACCAGCGATCCCATTGCAAGAAGAAAGCCGAGGACAAACACAAAAAAAGAATTTCGATTCGCTTTCAAGTCAATTAACTTATCCAGTTCATCCGCAAATGTTGGTTCCTTTTCTCTGGTCGTAATTCTAAAAACAATGTTAAAAATAATGCTGATAATGATATGGGCGACTATTGAAAACAAAGTCAAGACGAGGACGAAGGAACCCCAATAGCGAAAGGTTTCGGTCGACTCCAGCCCCCCTTGGGGATGCTGCGGGTACATGTACAAACAAAAAGATCCGAAAATGAGAATAGCGCTGATCAACGATACGATGCTTTTCTTTTCTTGATAAGTCACGGTTTCCCCTCCTTGTACGTTCACTTTTACGTAAAGTAAATCTTGTTATACAAAATGTAATATAAACTATACATAAAGTCAAGTCTAGATTACACAAAAAAAGCCGGACATCGCCTAATAGGGCAATGTGCCGGCCTTCGTGAAGACGCGACTGGTTAGGGGAATTTAAGAAACGAACTATTGCATAACCGATTTTCCGAGCTGCAAAATATCAACAGAAAGCAGACCAAAGCTGAAATAATACAGTGCACGATAAGACTGACAGAAAACCGGTCCTGCTTTTTGATCAGTGTGTTAATGCTGCCGCCCTAAAAAGATTTTTTCTTGGTTTATTGCCTTTGTACTTTTAGAATTTTCATACCTACAAAAACAAACTTTATAAGCCAGATCCAAAATTATTTCTCTCTTAACGTACATTCTATTTATAGCCAAAGTAAAAATCAGATGTATAAACGAATATACTGTTTGAATGCTTTTTTCTTTTTATAATGGTTGTGTTAAATGTAAATGTTCATAAATGAATAAAAATTATGCAAAACGGGGAAATAGATTGGGTAAATGCTGATGATTTTGAAAAATGTGGGTATCAAATCATTTCATGAAAACAACTTTTAAAGAGATTTTTCAATTAATTCAAGAGAAATTAATTTTCTTTCTTTACCGAATCATCTAGCAAGGCAAATTCCACTGTAGCCTCCAAGAGCCCCTATTTCCAAAACATTTTTACTCCCTGAAATGGATATAAGCATGGCTAAAAGTTTTCCGGAGGAGGGAGAGACCGATATAGAGGGCATTCCGTTTTCTTTTATAGACGAAATGACTTCCTCCAAAAGAGCATCTTGGTTATGAAACACTGAATCGATATAACTGTTAAATTGTTTCATTCAATTCAATTCCTTTCTCGCCATTATCTAAAGACTCTTTACTATCCAATGAAGAATTTTCCATTTGTTTATTTTTCTTATTCGGTATTTCCATTGTTTTATTTTCATGTATCTCAAATAATTGAATAAATTCGTTGATTATCATATCAATGGCTTTTGATTCACCCTCTAAAAATTGACATATAACTAAACTAAACTGCTTTTTTAGTGCAATAAGAAAAACCTAATCCCATTTTTATCAATTCCGGCTTGAACACCCCTACCTCAAGCTCGTTAAGTGGGGGGAGTTCAAGTGTGTCTTCAATTGTCTACCGCTTACGTTCGATGGTCTCATTAATCGATGGTTTAACCGGCTCCAACTCCTTTATATCTTCAGAGATAAATTTATCGCTTGGCTCATCCTTTGCTGGTTCTAAATAGTTCTCCTGCGGATCTGCATTTGGATTCCGCACTTCCTCTTTATTTTTCTCAAATAATCCAGCTAAAGATTTATCTTTGTTTGACATTTTCTTTTAGCTCCTTCCGCATTTTTCCTTTTGATTTAATGAATTGTTTTCCTTTTTTATATGTCCCCTAAAATAGGGTCGACTTTATATGAATAGATAATTTACCGATCTTTTTTAGTTAGACAGCTTAAACTAAGCTGTCTAATCTTCCACTACCCCAAATGAAGGGACATATTTAAATACTTGCGTCATTGTTCATCCCTTTTAAACGAACATATATTGCCGATAATAAAATCATCTTATCCTTTTACCCCATTCAGGGGGGTATATAAGCCAATCAAGAGAAAATGTTACCCCAATTTAGGGGGCATATTCTCTATTTAATGTTTTTTCTTTTTCCCTTACACCATTCAAGAGAACACATTTTATGGTTTATAAAAAGATGAAATTCACCTTATTGATAAGCTTATATCTTAGAATTACGCTGCCTTCTATTTTCAAATCCCCTCTTTCCTTTTGTTCGCAAAAACAGCGCATATCATTTTCAACACTCTGCTAACTTGAATTTCACTGTCTTTATCCTGCTTTTTATGAGGTTTCTTGCCTGAATAGCTTAACAAAAACCAACATTATTCTTAAACAGAGCTTAAAATTAAAAAGCACTTTGAGTTTAACCCCATTTAAGGGGACACATTTTAAATTGAATAAGCAGTCTGATCTTAAACCCTGTTTAAGAGGACATATCACCCTAATTCACAGGGCATATGGGACCAATTCACAGGACATATCACCCCAAATTGAGGGATATATAACCCCATTTTAGAGGACCTGTTACCCTATTTAAAAGGACATATAGGCTTCTAATCCCTTGTCATGACTCACTTTAAAGGACCTCTTAACAAAGAAAACATAAAAAGCAATTAAAATAGATATATGATAAAAACATAAAACGGCTATTTTGGAGTTTATTTAGGTAACCCCATAAGAAGGGACATATTGCAGTTTCTTTACATTTATGCTGTCCAGCTTTTTCTTTTCAGAAAACTTGGCTAGAATAGACAAAGAATACCATGCTTTCCAAAGAGGTGAATCTGTTATGAAGAACCGTCAGCTATCTCTTGACGATGAAATGTTTCATGCCAATATAAAACCGGAATATTGGGTGAATCAATCCACAAGTCTTATTAATATGGCTCAAAATCTTACGGTAACAGAACGCCGCATTATTTATTCTTTAATCGCTCTCATTCAACCGGATGATGGAGATTTCAAGACATACGTCCTTAGCGTAAAAGACCTTGCCCAGTTAATCGGTTATAAAGGCAAAAGTTTTTATAATCAAGTTGAAAAAGCGATTGATGGGATTATGAAAAAACAGATCACCATCTACTCTACCGACGGAAAGCAACGAGTTGTCGATAAAATTCAATGGGTGCAGCAAGCCACTTATTTTCATGGAAACGGACAAGTAAAAATTAAATTATCCGATGCTCTTGCTGAATACCTCCTAAACCTTGAAAAGTTTACAAAGTATCGCTTAATTAATGTCCTCCGATTAAACAGTGAATATTCCTGGAGGATTTATGAATTTTTAAAAGAAGATGAATGGAAATCCCGATCCATTATACAGAATAAAACCAATAAGACCTGGAAATCCCATAGAATTATGTATGTAGAGGAACTAAGGCAGCTGCTCGATGTTCCTGATGATACGTTGAAGCTAATGAAACATTTTAGAGCGACGGTATTGGAGAAAGCAAAAAAAGAACTCAATGAAAAAACAGATATTGAATTTGACTATGAAGTCCATTCAAAAAAAGGCAGACGAATCGAATCCTTTATTTTTTACATAAATCCAAGCCAACAGTTCCAAGATCTCCAAACAGGTGTTGATTCTACAATGGAGCAGGTGCAGTCACTAGTGAATGTACTGATAAAGAATGGCGTAAGAGGAGATGCAGCGATTAAATTAGCGGGCAAGTATCATTATGATTACCTACGCGCAAATATTCGCTATGTTATGACAAGCACCTCAGCAAAAAGGAACCATGCTGGTTATATTATATCGGCTATTGAAGAAAACTATGCTGGTTATGAAGGCCCGGTTGAGAAAACAGAAAAAGATCCATTCTACAATTTAATCCTCGGTCAGGTAGAACAGCGGCTCAGACAAACGAACGAACGAGATAATCAATCCCTTGAACGAATTGTTAAAGCGCATGAAAGAATGTTGATGGAAAATCCAGATGCAGATATTAAATATATTGTAGAGAACCGCAAATCCTCTGTTATATCCGAGCTTGATAAAATAGAGTCTGTTAGAAACCAGCAAAATCACCCTTCCCTATCAGCAGATGATATTTCAAACCAAACGATAAAAGACATATTCAATGAGTGGCAAGCGCAAATAATAGATGTGTACTAAAAAAAAAGGAACGTGCACGCCAGTCGGAACTGACCCCCGTTTTTGAGACAAAGATCAAAGCACCTTTTAAACAGCAGCTGCCGGTACTGGATCCGTGACTGGCTGCTTAGAATAGCCGTCGTAGTACTTCGCAGCTCGTCGAGATAGAACTTTTCAGACTTTAGCCAGGTATGAACCGATTCGATGGAGGCATTACCATGATGCGGCCGATTCGGTGTCTGGATAACGTAAAACCGCCCTTCAGCAATTCTATCTTGATTTTCCGAGTAACATAGCGGGCGTTCCGGTTTCACTTAAAAATCTCGATAATAGTACCTGTTACAGACCTTTCGAGCGAGAAAGCCCACTCCTTCAGGTGTAAGATGATAGCGAAATCGAACCGGGCACGTCTTCAGATGGATAACATGAAAATATTTAAGTATGTAATAAGACCTTCGCTGAAAATCATTAAATGCTAAAAATCAACAATAAAGTTTACAGAGAGCCTTTATTTTAAACATGCGACCTGCGTGCAAAGTCTATAAATCGAAATTTATCAGGCCTATGCCTCGATTCTGTATATTGAAATAGGCTTGCATCATCTAAATATACATAATTTTTAATCACAACTATATTGTGAAATTCCTCTAAATCCAACAATGTTTGATCTTCTAATGAAGGTTCCTCCACTACAATTTCTTTTTTGGCAAAACTTATGGTTAAGTTTAATTCGTTTTCAAGATAGTGATAAATTGAATTTTCACATATCTCTTTCGTTAGTTCAGGGACATACTTTTTATTAAGATAATCCTTATCCAAAATAATCTTCTTTCCGCCAATTTCTCTCGTTCTAAGTATTTTCCAAACCAGGTCTTTTCCAGATAACTGGAGCTGTTGTTTAATGTAGCTGTCTGCTTTAGATAAGGAAAGCTCATTTACAATGGTCTTTGGCTTGTTCCCTATTTTTTCTGCAAGCTCTTTAAAGCTGATTAAACCAGAAACAGGGAAATCAAATTTGCTTCTGTCGATTACAACTGACCCTTTCCCTTTAATTTTTTGAATGTAGCCTTTTTGAGATAATAGATTTAAGGCCTTTCTAATTGTTTCCCTTGAGGTATTATAGCGGTCTTTGAGTTCATTCTCTGAAGGTAAAAGCGTATAAGCTGAAATATTTTCGCTTTCAATTTGTTCTGCAATTTCCCTATAGATGGTTAAGTATTTGTTTGTCATATAGAATCTCCCATCATCAAAAATCAAATGTCCGTAAAAAATGACAATATAAAAGGAGGGAGAAAATCCCCCTCCTTACTGCTGTACTGTTTAAGATGCTTTTTTGTTGAAAGTAACCTTAGACATTCTCGTTTTCGCAAATACAATTGTTAAAATAAATGGTACCACAATCGCTGCAACCATAGCCACTGCGAACATGACCATGTGCTGAGGCTGGATAGACAGAATACCTGGCAGGCCTCCAACACCAATTGAGTTAGCCATTACATTGCTTCCTACAGATATAACGGCTGCAGTTAGAGATCCAATCATTGCCGCTAAGAACGGGAAACCGTATTTAAGGTTGATACCGAAGATTGCTGGTTCTGTTACTCCTAAGTAACAAGAGATAGCAGCTGGAATAGACACTTGCTTTTCTTCTTCATTTTTTCTGTTAATATAGATCATTGCTAAAACAGCAGAACCCTGAGCAATATTTGACAAAGCGATCATTGGCCACAAGTTTGTTCCACCAAGTTCGCTCATGAGCTGAAGATCGATTGCATTGGTCATATGATGCAGTCCAGTGATCACGAGCGGAGCGTAGGCAAATCCAAAGATGGCAGCAAATAACCAGCCGAATGATGAAGTTAAGCCTGAATACACAGCATTAGAGACAAATGAGCCAATGCTCCACCCGATAGGTCCTAAAATAGTGTGTGCTATTAGAACAGTTGGAAGTAATGCGAAAAACGGTACAACAATCATAGAAATGGCATTTGGAACGATATCACGTAATTTACGCTCTAGGAAAGCTAATACAAGACCAGCAAGAATAGCTGGAATAACTTGCGCTTGGTAACCAATCATTTCAATCTGTGCAAAACCAAAATCCCATACAGGTATATCGCCTGCTCCTGCTCCTGCTACTCCATATGCATTAAGAAGCTGAGGAGAAACAAGGGTAATACCAAGAACGATACCTAGAATTTGTGAAGTCCCCATTTTCTTTGTAATCGCCCACGTAATACCAACGGGCAGGAAATGGAACACCGCTTCACCAATTAACCATAAGAATGCATGTACACCAGTCCAGAACTGGGAAACTTCTATAAGTGACTTCGTTCCGTCCTCCAGCATTTTTATGTCACCGATTACATTTCTGAAACCTAAAATAAGACCTCCGACTACAAGTGCCGGAATTAATGGCGTAAAGATATCCGCAAGATGAGCGATCATTCGTTGGAGAAAATTCATATTTTGCTTGGCTGCAACTTTTGCATCTTCCTTGGAAGCGCTGTCTATATCTGCGTATTTAACAAACTCGTTAAAGAATGAAGAAACCTCATTGCCGATGATAACTTGAAATTGACCCGCTTGTGTAAATGTTCCTTTTACAAGCTTAATGGCTTCTATTTCTTCAACATTCGCTTTTTTTGGATCTTTTAAAACAAAACGCATTCTTGTTGCACAATGTGTAACTGCAGCAACGTTATCTTTTCCTCCAATGCGCTCCAGTAAATCTTTAGCTGGATCTGTATACTTACTCATTTCTATACCCCCTGGTAAATCGGACTGAATCCAATTCTTTCTTTTCTACTATAATCAAAGCTTTATATGTGCTGGATCTGTTTACGCTTACAAATAAATCCACCATGTATATACAAGTTTTGTTTACGTTTTCATCTTATCTTGTATATACATGTTTGTCAACTGGAATTTTTCAAAAAAAACTAGTAGATTCTTGTAAATACTTTAATGACCATGTTTTATGACCACATAAAAAAGAACCGTCTATCTAATTGCTATAGTTAAAGTAGCATTTAGGTAGACGGTTCTTTAGCGGTGCCCGAATTATTTTGACACTAGCTTAGGAGCAGTATATTTGAAATACCAGCTTAGCGGTCTGACAAAACGTATTGGAGGCAGAATCATAGCAAAAATCATTTAAAAGGCGGAGGGTCAGGGAGGACCTGTTTTTTCACCTGCTGGCTTATCCAATAAAAGAGCATTATAAAAATAAGAGATAAACTGTTATTTTTTGTTCAAAACAGATTCAATTTTTTCAAGGTGTATTTTCATTGGAGGGGCCTTCAAGAATTTTGTGTAAATGACGAAATCCCTTTTCTTGTAGACCGTCATTTAATCTATTGATTTAAACATCGCTGCGAGCTCTGCACGGGCCTGATCGAAACCGGTGTGGCAACGCACGGTGAAGCGCTGGTTGTATTCTTCGAATTGGGAAACGAGAAACCGTTCCAGTGCTTCTTCGTTTGGAAACTGTTCTTTGCGCTTTGTATATTTCTTGATCTGCTTATTAAATGACTCGATTAAATTTGTGAAGTAGATGCTTCTCCAAATCGATTTTGGAAAGTAATAAAACGTGAAAATAGAAGGGTTTTCCGCTAGTGGCTTTGTCACTTTCGGATAGGATGGCTGCCATTTGGAACAGAACGCTTCAAGTGCTTTCTGCCCGGCCTCTGCGCTTTCAGCGCGATAGACCGCCTTGAAGTCCCCGCAGATTTCCGCCCGGTCTGTCACACGCACTTTGTGGGCAATCGTTCGGGCAAAGTGGATAAGGCACGTCTGGTGCCGGGCGTCTGGATAAACACTAAACATACTGTCGTTGATGCCCTTCAGGCCATCCGAAATAAACAGAAGGACTTCTTCTGTACGACGCTCTTTCAGGTCCAGAAGCAGCTCTTTCCAGACAAAGGCCGACTCGGTAGGCGCGATCGTGTACGCCAGCACTTCCTTTCAGGTCAAAACCGTATACCCGTCTCTAGCTTTGCGTGGCAAGGTTTGTCTCTTTGCAAGCTGATAATTTTTGTTTGTCATGTCCGCTTTTAGGTTTGGCGACCTCCTGCAGCTTACCGTCTTAACAACCTTTTTTTGCCGTGACAATGGCTATCCGTTTGTTCAAAGTAATTTTATCTTTCGAATGAGCCAATTACTTAAAATGACATCTATTAAAAAACCAGCAACTCCTCACACTTTTCGCCACACTGACATTAGTATGCTGGCAGAAGCGGAAATCGATATAACGACAATCATGAGACAAGTTGGCCACGATGGTATGAAAACAACAATGAAGATTTATACACACGTTACGGATAAAAAGAAAAAGAATGCTACACAAAGGATTAAAAATCACTTTGGAAGCATTCTTAATTTAACAAAATCGCAAGAAATGTGAGTGAAATGTGATTTTTTAGTTATTCATAATCTTAAACTGACGCTTTAAACCTTAATATATCAACGTTTTACAGCATTAGTCTGAATAATGCAGAAAATCTTATATTAAAGTGATTTCAAATGTTCAATGCGTTTTTCTAATGGTGGATGAGTCGAGAATAGTCTAGAGAATTTTCCCTTGCCACTAATTTTAAAAGCAGCAATAGACTTTTGACTATCATCAACTAAGCTGACGGTATGTCTTAATGATTCTAATGCATGAACCATATTCGCCTTTCCACCTAATTCGGCAGCCAATTTATCCGCTTTAAATTCACGTTTTCTTGAATGCCAAAAGATAATAGGGCTGCTTAAGAGGCTGAATAGAATATCGAAAACGATCGAAGATACAAAGTAAACAATTCCAGCCATTTCTTCTTTTACAAAACTTGAAACAATTTTTGAAGCAATACGAGAGAAGAAAATAACGAATGTGTTGATGACACCTTGCAATAGAGTTGTTGTCACCATATCACCATTCTTAATGTGTGCTATTTCGTGTGCGATAACTCCACTAATCGCATTACGATCCATTCTATCTAACATACCGCTTGAAACGGCTACTAATGAACGTTTTTTACTTGGTCCAGTAGCAAAAGCGTTGACCTCTTGTGAATGATAAATACCGACTTGGGGCATAACTTTCAAACCAGCCACACGTGCTAAACGATATGTTTCTTCCAGTGCAAAGCGTTCGTGATCGCCACGCGGGGAATGTTTATCAATTAATTGAACACCCATAACCCATTTCGCCATTATACGAGACAGTAACAATGAAATGATGGAACCAGCAAAACCAGCGATGACACTGAAGGCAAGCAGGGAACCATAACCACCGCCACCAATATAACTTTCTACACCAAGCAACGTAGTGATGGTTGTAATTGTAATTAATACTAGAATGTTAACGAATATAAATAAGGAAATACGTTTTAACAATAAAGACCCTCCTGGTTTGTAATAAACTTTATCTTAATTAGGTTATCATCAATAATGAAACCTGTATTATATAGTTATATACGAAAAAGTAAACAAAAAGTTTCAAAAAATATGTTTTTTATTTGAATGCATTTTTCTATCAGATTTTACCGAAAGAGTACCCCTACTTCAATCATGCAAAGGGCAAAGCCCGATGATAAGTAGTTGGGTGAATTTCGGTTTGCGAAGCAAACGCTTTTGTTCTTAGTTCCAAATTTGGTAAAATAATTCTTAGAGATATTGAAATAAAAGGATTGGAGGTGCGGATTAATGTCAGTCAACAAAGCGTATAAATTTCGTTTGTATCCAAATAAAGAACAAAAAATATTAATTGCCAAAACGATTGGATCGAGCCGCTTTGTATTCAATCGTTTTTTATCGTTGTGGAACGAAAAATTTCAAACGACTGGAAAAGGTCTTTCTTACACTACTTGCTCCAACCAGCTTACGAGTTTAAAAAAAGAATTAATCTGGCTACAAGAAGTTGACTCACATTCATTACAGTCCTCTTTGAAAAACCTTGCTGATTCCTTTGATCGTTTTTTCAAGAAGCAAAACAAGGCTCCACAATTCAAAAGTAAGAAAAATAAAGTGCAGTCTTACACCACAAATATTGAAAAAAAGAACCAGCTTCCAGAGGTAAGCATTTTGGGCAATCGTATGAAACTGCCTAAGTTGGGCTGGGTTCGTTTTGCGAACAGCCGTGAAGTGCAAGGCCGCATTTTAAACGCCACGATACGGAAAAACCCTTCCGGAAAGCACTTCGTTTCTTTGCTTGTTGAAACAGAAGTGCAAGAGCTGCCAAAAACAGATTCCACTGTTGGTATTGATGTTGGCTTAAAAGACTTTGCCGTTCTCTCAAATGGGAAAGTGTACAAAAAACCAAAATTTTTTAGAACATTAGAAGAGAAGCTGGCCAAAGCACAACGCATTCTTTCCCGCCGCCAACGCCTGGCCATTCAGCAAAAAAGACCTTTATCAGAAGCGAAAAATGTACAAAAACAGCGTATGAAAGTGGCGCGCATTCATGAACAGATTGCGAATGCACGGACTGATTACTTGCAGAAAATCACGACCGAGATCATCAAAAACCACGATGTCATCGGAATTGAGGACCTGAAAGTGTCAAATATGCTGAAGAACCGTACATTATCCAAAGCAATCAGCGAAGTTTCCTGGTCGGAATTCCGCACGATGCTGGAATACAAAGCAAAATGGTATGGCAAGCAGGTGGTCGCTGTCGATCCTCGTTACACTTCCCAAAAGTGCCATTCGTGTGGTCACACAGCAAAAGAAAATCGTCAAACACAAGCGGCATTTATTTGTGTTTCCTGCGGTCATTTCGAAAACGCGGACATCAATGCTTCCCGGAATATCCATGATTTAGCCATTGTTTAGTAACACAGTTTATTTTTCCGCAGGAGACTTGCTACAAAGTCATTTGTACTGCCAACCGTCGGAATGACGGGCGTAGCCTAATGAATTAGGGACCGATAGGTTTCTTTACTTAGGAATCCCCCATGTTCAACGAACGTAGTGAGTAACTGGGGGTAATTCAATCTGATCATCTTTGTAAAGACAAAATGAAACCGTTGCATGGTGAAAGAAAGAGGCAATGAAAATATAAAGCGAAGAAAAAACAGGGAAAAGGCGAAAAGTATTGTTTCTTCAGCCTTGGAACAGGCAAAAAAATTGAAAAAGAAATAAGGGACGATATAGAAAAAGCATGATTCTGTTTTAGAATCATGCTTTATTTTGTTATGACTCGGATGCTGCAGAAGCCGCGTTCAGCTGCAGGGACACCCTTTTGACCTGATAACTTTCCATCTCCATTACTTTCCAGAGATGCGAATGAAGCCTGATGGTGTCACCTTCTTTAAGCACCTTGTCACTTTGTACCTGAATCCAGCCACCAATCGTGTCTAAATCATCACTTTTAGGAAATGTAAGAGCAAACCGTTCTTCTAAGTCTGACAGTAGAACACGCCCATTAACATAATACTCTGTCTCACTTTTTTCCTGTATCTCAGGCAGTTCATCGCTGTCATATTCATCGCGGATTTCACCGACAATTTCTTCTAAGATATCTTCCATCGTGACAAGGCCAGCTGTCCCGCCGTACTCATCTGTGACAACCGCCATATGCACACGGCTTTGCTGCATCTTTAGAAGTACATCTTGAATTGGTGTCGCTTCGTGAAAACGAGGCATTTGATGGATAAACTCTTCCATTTTTTGCTCTCTTCCCGCTGCGATGCTTGTCAGCATTTCTTTCGTGTTAATAAACCCAATAAGCTGGTCTTTATGGCCGCCTTCTGTCACTGGATAGCGTGTGTAATCATATTCATCAAGCACCGTAATCATATCAGTCAGGGGCATCTCTTTTTCGAGTGTAATCATTTGCATTCTTGGCAGCATAATATCTTTTATCACACGGTCATCAAAAGCAAAAATGTTTTCTAAGTAGGAAAGTTCCGTCTGGTTAATTTCACCACTCTGAAAGCTTTGGTGCATGATCAGTTTCAGTTCTTCTTCCGAGTGCGCCTCTTCGTGGCCAGCCGGCTGTACACCAAACATACGAAGAAGAATACGGGCAGAACCGTTCAGTGCCCAGATAAATGGATACATGATCTTACCAAACCAGTAAAGCGGGGGTGCTAATAAGAGAGTCATTTTCTCTGCAAACTGGATGGCCAGAGTTTTTGGTGCCAGCTCCCCAATGACCACATGCAAAAATGTGACAATAGATAACGCAATGGCATAAGAAAGCACCGTCGCTAAAGCATCTGGCACATTAAAGTTTTCAAATACCGGATGCAAGATCTTCTCGACCGTTGGTTCACCCAGTGCACCAAGGCCGAGTGCTGTAATGGTAATACCGAGCTGACAGGCGGATAAGTAATAATCCAGGTCATTGGCTACTTTCTTTGCCAGTCCTGCTTTTTTATTTCCTTCCGTGATCAGCTGGTCAATTCTTGACATCCGCACTTTCAAAATGGCAAATTCAGCGCCAACAAAGAAAGCGGTTAGTCCAATAAGTAGTGCCACTAAAAACAAGTTTAAAATAATTATTCCGTCCAATTGTTTCCCCCAATCGGGGGACTCACCTCCAAAAATTTTCCTTATAGCTGTTCCTATGGAATTCTTTTATTACTCTTCTCCTACAAGTTGATTCAGTACAACCTGCTTGATCTGGTAATTATCCATTTCGGCGACAGTCCATATATGGTCGCCTTGTGCAACCTCGTCACCGGTTTGAACTGTGTCTACTTTTTGAAATTGAATCCATCCGCCAATTGTATCGATGTCTTCACTTCCTTCAAAGACAAGACCAAATCGTTCTTCCAGTTCTTGCAGAAGCACACGGCCGTTGATGATGTACTGATTTTCACCCTTTTCCCGAATATCTGCTACTTCATCCGCATCAAATTCATCACGGATCTCTCCGACGATCTCTTCTAATATATCCTCCATTGTGAGAATACCGGCTGTGCCGCCATATTCATCAATAACAAGTGCTATATGAACACGTGCACTCTGCATTTTCAGCAGCGCATCCTGCAGGCGTGTCACTTCATGAATCAGCGGAAGATCACGGACGAATTCTTCAAGTTTGCGGTCACGCCCTGCCGCAATATGTGTCAGCATCTTTTTCACGTTCACAAATCCGATAATATGGTCTTTGTCCCCATCTTCTGTTACCGGATAACGTGTGTAATTATTCTCGTCCAATATTTTGACAATATCAGCATGTTTCATATCTTTGTCAAGGGAAACAAACGCCGTTCTTGGCACCATAATATCTTTGGCAACACGTTCATCAAACGTAAAAACATTTTCCATATAGGCAAGTTCCGTCTTGTTGAGTTCACCGCCCTGAAAACTTTGCGCCATGATGATTCTTAATTCGTCTTCTGAATAGGACGCGTCATGCCCGGCCGGCTTCACGCCAAATGAGCGGAGAAGCACACGCGATGTTCCGTTTAATGCCCAGATGAGTGGATACATAATCTTGCCGAACCAGTATAAGGACGGCGCAAGAAGCAGCGTCATTTTCTCAGAAAATTGGATCGCCAATGTCTTTGGGGCCATTTCACCAAGCACAACATGGAGAAACGTTACCAGGATAAACGCAATCGCGTAAGAAGAAGCGGATGCCGCAGCGTCTGAGACGTTAAAGTAGTCAAAAACCGGATACAGCAGGCTCTCCACTGCCGGCTTTCCGAGCGCACCAAGCCCGAGCGCTGTCACAGTGATGCCAAGCTGGCACGCTGATAAATAATAATCCAGGTCGGTGGCTACTTTTTTAGCCAATATTGCTTTTTTGTTTCCTTCTGCAATTAATTGATCAATCCGTGACATACGGATTTTCACAACTGCAAATTCTGAACCGACAAAGAAAGCTGTCAATCCAAGTAAAAGTACGAGCAAAAACAGATTCATGATTGTAATAATGTCCAATTATTTCCCTCTAAAGAGGGATTCACCTCCAGAAATAGTTATAGCAACGTCAGTAGCTTCATAACGTCTGTTAATTTAGTTTCAAGTATTCGGTGCACACGCTCCTTTTCTTCCTGCGGTGCATCTTTCAATTTTTCTTCCAGTACGGTCAGCTTTTTTTGCAGGCAGTCAATTTCATCCTGCACTTCACACATGATCGGCTCTATCTCCTGGCATTCAGGTGTTAAAAGCACCCTTTTGATTTCTTCAATCGACATCCGCTGTTTTTTCAGAAGCTTAATTCTTTCCAACGTTTGAAGAACATCTTCTGGATAAAGACGGTAATTGGCTGAAGAGCGCTGAACCGGCAGTAGCCCACACTGTGTATAGTAATCAATTGTCCGTGATGATAACCCGCTTAGTTTCGCTAACTGGCCAATACGCAATAACGCCTTCCCAATGCACACGCCCCCCCTGCTTTTTTATTTATAGCGTAATCATAACACATAAGAAAAAAAGTGTACAGTGTTACGTTATGGTGTGGTTTCTTGTTTGATATTTCTTTTCAAATTAATGTTTTAAAATGAAAAGGTCTTTTTTTGTTGAGTAACAATAATTTTGTATAAAAATGCGTTGAAATTTCGGTATAACGTAAACACGAGTATGCTGTAATGGGGATTCAAGAGAAAAAAACACAAAATAGGCCAAGAACAAAGCAAGCTAAATAAAAAACTGTAGGGTGAATCTTTCAATTTATAAGACATAAAGTAATAGAGGATACAGGTGTTTATTGTGCTCACACTCCGTTTTATTACATAAAAAAAGATGACTGCTCTGAGTCATCTTTTTTAGGTAATGTATGTACAGAAGTCAAATTTCTAATCATCAAGGGCTAGGGGTGGCTTTGCCTATTTATAAACGGTCTTTAAAGGATGGGGCAATAGACTTTCGTGGGGAAACAGTAATCTATATGTAGAGTACCCTTTTTAGAATTGTACATACAAAACTTAGTTCATTGGCAGCTGCCGATGCAAGCGTTCTTGACGAATTGCTTTATATCACACTATATTCTAAAATCCAGCATCTTCTAATTGTTTTAGAGCTACTGCCCGGCCTCGTCATCAAATTAGCACCACTACTAATGACCGCATAAATGATTATATGCTTAGATCAGTTCCTTCACCTTATTTAATGAGCGGGCATCTTTTAACTAGCCTTTCTAACCAGTTTAATTCCCTCTGGAAGTTGGAATGTTTTCATCACTTAATACAAAGAACCATCATATACATTTGAAAATCACATTTTATAAGGCGGGGGACCATGGACTTTCTGTATAAAGCGACCACTATTGTCATCGGAAGCTTTTTAATAGCTGTCGGTGTAAACGTTTTTCTGGTTCCTTCTGAACTGCTTGATGGCGGTACAATCGGGATTGGTCTTATTTCCCACTATCTTACAGGTGTACAAGTTGGACTGGTTGTTCTCGTAGTCAATATACCGATTTTTGTGTTCGCCTGGGTTTACAACCGGACTTTTTTTTACAACAGCCTTCACGGGGTGGTTTTTTCTTCTTTTATGATTGATTTACTTTATCCACTACACTCTATTGGAGAGCTTTATCACACTCCGCGGCTGTACGCGATTCTTGGAGGCGTGACTGTAGGAACTGGAATTGGAATTATGCTTCGTTTCAATACGAGTGTTGGGGGGACAGACCTGCTGGCACTCATGTTTGCACGGCATGTAAATATAAATCCTGGTTTCGTCATCTTTATCATCGACTTTTTCATTGTCTTTACAGGAAGCCTTCTTCTTTCAAATGGCTCTCTTTTGCTGTCGTGCATAACTGTCTTGTCGGTTGGCATCATAACCAGCCTGATTTCTGCGAAAAGAGGCATAGATATAAGCATTATTCTTAATTAAAATCTTTTTATCCAAAAAACCACATAGGAAATTGCCACAATGCTGAATGAATAGTTAGGGACCGGCCATTTAGAACATTGAAGAATTATAAAAAGATATCAGTGGGATATGAACAAAATGATCCCTTATTAATACAAAGGTTAGCTGCTGGCTATGCATACCAGCTTTTTTGATTGTCTGTTTTATCGGATAGAGTTCACATATAAAAAAGCTGCCTTCATCAAAGCTTTTCATTTATCTGCTTTCCAATGTGACCGCGCGACAGAAAGGAACAGTTTACGATAGATAAAGTGACACACATTACTGGAAGTTAGCTCAGGCAGCTTGTCATTTGACATGGAGCCTCTGCGAACACAATTTTATAAAAAAGCCAGTCACAGTAATACTTTTGCCTGCAGAACTAGGCTATTATGTTCGCCCCTCCATGTAAAACGCACGTCTTTTACTGGTAAAAAGTGTCGCACCTTTATCTATCAGAAGTTGTCTCATCTTATCTGGTGGTTACATCCAATACAAATAAGCTTGTTAACCATCCATAATAAAGGCTTTTTGGATATCAAAATTTTACTACGGTCAGCAAAGCGATATCAATTTCTTTCGGGATCACTTCTCCCGCTTCTTTTCCACGTAATAAAAGGCAGCTCTACATCATGTAGAGCTGCCTTGGAAGTCTTTCTAAATCATTTTATTTTTCAAATGATACGGTAGCGTTGTAATAGGTTTTCTTTACAGCTTTACTGTTTGCCCCCAAAAAAAAGAACAGCTTCCGCTGTTCTTTTAGTTTGCCTGGCGGCGTCCTGCTCTCACAGGGGGAAACCCCCAACTACCATCGGCGCTGAAGAGCTTAACTGCCGTGTT
>NZ_JANAVL010000029.1:0-26670 GCF_024213455.1 Domibacillus sp. A3M-37
TTTATTGATAAAGAAATGGATCTTGAATTAAGAAAAAAACGTTCTCTTTCTGTGGATAGAAAGATCCAAGAAGAAATTGAAGCTATTCTTGAAATCGAAAAAGAATAGCTGTAGGGGATACAAGATGTGAAGTAGCTGTCTATTTTCGTCCAACCGAAGTTGAGGAGGGGGATATATATGAAAATCTCCGACGAACTCCAGACAACGGCGATCCCTTTAAGTGGGAGGAAGAAACACTTCTTCTTTTAAATGAACAGTTACGACAAAGTGATGAACTTGTCATGAAGCTTTTAAATGAGTTAGAAGAATTACGTCTTCAAGTCAAGCTGGAAAAAGAGAAGAATGCCCAGTATTAAAATATACAAAGAAGTTTCAGTTAAAGATCATTTGTATTTATGTAAATAAAAGGGGAATAACTTAATATCTTTAATTATACTTATTCTAAAATTAAAATGAATATATTGGTATATCAATTATAACGTGGAACAAAGATAATATTTATCCTTTTTGAAATATTGATTTATTATCCAGCATCCAATAGGGTGCTTTTTTGTTGGAAATGCTAATGTAACTTAGGGTTTGAACTTGAGCAAGGATATTGATAAAGTCTATTTTAGGTTATCACATAAACTTAGTGGGGATTAAGTCAAAAGAAAGGAGGAAATTATATTGGGAAAAGAATTACACAACTTATTACAAGATAATGCTACAACCAGCAAAAAGAAGGAGTCCTCTGACATATTGACCATTGACGATTTAAATCTTTCTTACGACGGGCAAAAAACGATATTTAAAAATGTCTCTCTTGAAATAGAAAAAAGCGAATTTGTTAGTATCATTGGACCAAGTGGCTGTGGGAAAAGTTCTTTATTAAATGTTATTGCTGGATTTGTTCAGCCTACCAATGGTGAAATCTGTGTAAATAAAATACCCGTAAAAAAACCAGGACCCGATCGTGCCGTTGTGTTTCAAGATTTAGCTCTTTTTCCATGGTTAAACGTCATTGATAACGTGGCGCTTGGCTTGAAAATACAAGGTGTAGAAAAAAAGGAACGGATTGAGAAAAGCATGGAGGTCATACAATTGGTAGGACTATCCGGTTACGAGCACAAAAGTATTTTAGATTTATCTGGTGGGATGAAGCAGCGTGTCGCCATAGCTCGTACACTCGTGACAAATCCGGAAATTTTATTAATGGATGAACCGTTTAGTGCGTTAGATGCACAAACACGGGAGAATATGCAGGATGAATTGCTAAGTATTCAAGAAAAAACGGGCATGACTATTATCTTGGTTACACATAGCATTGATGAAGCTGTTTTCTTATCCGACCGTGTTGTCATTATGCAAAATGGCGGTGGAGAAATTCTTGATGTCATTAACGTTGCCTTGCCACGCCCCCGCAACGCGGAGGTGCGCTTAACGTCAGCGTTTAATGAATATAAAAGACAGCTGATCCAAAATTTGAAAGAAGGGCATACACATAACGGAGAACAACTAGGTTCTGGTATTTAAGATATGGAGGAAGAAATAGTGAGTAATTTTGCAGTGAAAAGAAGAAACATATTTAATTTTTTAATAATCTTAACCGTATTTACGGCCATTCTTGCAGGATGTGGATCGAGCTCAAGCAATGATCAAGCAGAAGAAGGATCTGATGAAACAATCCGTATCGGCTACGTTAATATTGTATCGAATGCACCCGCTGTTGTAGCGGAAAATGAAAAGTTGATTGATAAACAAGGGCTAAAAAGTGAATTTTATTCTTTTTCAAACGGTCCTGATTTATACAAAGCATTGTCTTCAGGGAAATTAGATATTGCGTATGCTGGCGTTCCTGCAGCTGTGAACTGGGCGTCACGAGGAGCTGAAATCAAAGTCATTGCAAAAGTAAGCGATGGGAAATTTGGATTGATGGTCAATCCTGAATCTGGAATTAAGAGTGTTGAGGATCTAAAAAGCAAAAAAATCGGTTCCATTGTAAAAGGGAGTGGAGCAGACATTCTGCTTAGAGGGCTTTTACTGCGGGAAGCCGGTTTAGCGGAAACGGATGTCACAATTACGCAAATGCAAATGCCGGCCATGGAACAAGCCATTGTCAAGGGAAGTGTAGACGCAGCTGTCGCTGCTGAACCTTTTTTATCTATTGCTGAATTGCGGGGCTTGGAAGTGATTAAGGAAATACCGGATCCCGCTCTCGTCGTATTAGCAACAGATAAGTTTTTGAAAAATCAGCCAGAAACGGTAGAAAAGTTTCTGGAAGGCCATAAAGAATCCATTGCCTTTATTCAAGAAAACCAGGATCAAGCGGCTGACATTCTTGTCAAAAACTTTAATGTACCAAAGGTTACAGATGAAAGCGGTAAAGCATGGGAATCAAAAGAAGTCTTACTAAAAGCATTAGAACGCCATTCCTTTGATTATAAAATAACAGATGAAGATTTCGCCTTTTATCAAGAAGTGGCTGATATGAACCATCAGTTAAAAATGATTGAACAGCCATTTGAAGTAAATACGTTATTTGATAGGAGCTGGGCAGAGTAAAATGGTGAATACGAAAAAGTGGTTGTGGGGCAGTTTATCAATTCCATTTCTTTTCATCGTCTGGATCGCAATCGCAAGCCGCTATCCAGATCTTATTTTTCCAGGTCCTCTCGTTGTATTAAACGAATTTTCCGTACAGCTGTCATCTGCTGATTTTTATGGCCATGTTTGGATTAGCTTATACCGGTTAGGAATCGGTTTTAGTATTGCGGCCGTTAGTGCTTTTTTAGTTGGCACCTTAGCAGGCTTGAGTCACCCTTTTCGTTTGTTTTTAAATCCCATCGTGTCATTTTTCCAAGCCACGCCACCGATGGCATGGGCACCGTTGTTTATTCTCTTGCTTGATTTAGGAAATGCGCCGATGATTGCTGTCATTGTCATGGCGGCCTTTTTTCCAATCTTAGTTAATGTAATGCAAGGGATGGAGTTAATTAAGCAATCGCATATTAGGGCAGCGTTGAGCTTTGGGGCCAACCGCTTTCAATTAGCCCGCTATGTCTATCTGCCTGAAGTAATGCCGGCTGCTTTTACTGGAATTATAACTGGTTTCGGGATTGCCTGGCGATCCTTAGTGGCTGCCGAAATGATCGGTGGAGATGCCGGACTCGGATGGCTGATTTCCACAAGCGGCCAGATGGCAAATTCATCGCTCGTAATGGTCGGTATTATTACAATCGGATTAATGGCTTTATTTTTTGAAATGGTTTTGTTACAGCCTCTAAAGAAACGATTTATTTCCTGGGCGCCGCGGTCATAATCAGAAATGGGAGGTAATCTTTCAAGATGAAAGTCGCAAAGAATATCACAGAATTAATAGGAGATACACCCGTGGTTCGGCTTAATAAGCTTGTTCCCCGAAATGCGGCAGATGTTTATGTAAAGCTCGAAATGTTCAACCCTACTAAGAGCGTCAAAGACCGTGCAGCCTTTAACATGATTGCAGCTGCCGAAGAGCAAGGGTTGCTTAAACCAGGCGATACCATTATTGAGCCTACGAGCGGCAATACAGGGATTGGCCTTGCCATGACGGCTGCCGCCAAAGGATACCGGGCCATCTTGGTTATGCCGGATAACATGACGAAAGAAAGAATTAACATTTTAAAAGCGTTTGGCGCGGAAGTAGTATTAACTCCAAGTGCAAAAAGAATGCCTGGAGCAATTGAAAAAGCCGAAGAACTGCACCGGCAAATCCCGGGAAGCTTTATCCCCCAGCAATTTGAAAACCAGGCAAATCCAGACATTCACCGTACGACAACCGCGGTTGAAATAGTTGAACAAATGGAAGGGCGTCTCAATGCCTTTGTGGCGACAGCAGGAACAGGAGGAACCATTACTGGCACAGGGGAAGCGTTGAAAGAAATGATTTCTGGTCTCCATATTGCCGTTGTGGAACCAAAAGGGTCACCGGTTTTGTCTGGCGGTAAGCCGGGCTCACATAAATTAGTTGGAACGAGTCCTGGCTTTATTCCTGATATTTTAAATACGGACGTCTATGACGAAATTATTCAAATTGCTGATGAAGATGCGGTGGATACATTTAAAAAGTTAGCCAGCCAGGAAGGTCTTTTTGTTGGGCCTTCGGCAGCGGCAGCGGTATTTGCGGCTATTCAATTGGCAAAGCGTTTAGGAGAAGGTAAGCGGGTGCTTTGCATTGCTCCGGATACGGGTGAGCGTTATTTAAGCATGAACTTATTTTAGGAGGAAGAATTATGAAAATAAGGGTAAAACAAATACAAAACTTTCAGCAGCTAGCATCTGCCAATTCAAGAAGCGTCGTCATTGATCAAGGAACGGATAGAGGTGGAGAAGATCTAGGCTTTCGTCCTACTGAGCTGTGGATGATTGGATTATCTTCTTGTTCAGCAACAACCATGACACGTTACGCAAAAGAACAAAATTACTCCCTTACTGGACTTGAAGTTCATGCAGAGGATCGACTGAATGAGCAGGGCTACATCGAGGCGATTACATTTCAAGTAACGCTTGAAGGGGATTTATCACCGGAACAAAAAGCAGATTTGCTTGAATACACAAAAGTAAACTGCAAACTCCTCCGTACAGTAAGTCCCGATATTGCGATTTCATATGAAGAAGTAAAGGAACTAAAAATGATGAACGCTGCTTGTTCATTAAAAGATGGAAGCTGTTGCATGTAAGAGGAGTCCATTAAAAAAGCCGAATTTCCGTTAATCTAGGAAATTTGGCTTTTTGTGATTAGTTACCGATTTAACAGCGTGAAATTTTAATGGTTAAAGATAAGTTTGTACTACAGACACCGGTTTCCGGAAGACCCAGTTCTACTTTCTCAGCAGCTGCATGAGCACCAACAAGGAGTGCTATAATGTATTGAACCTGCTCATACCCCGTTCACCATTAGAAATGTTGGAGCACGTCTATAGCTTTTTAATCCTGCAATATAAGAGTTCTTCTCGGACTTTCGGAGTTTTTTTACCATGTGGCCGGACTGTTCCAAAGTTGTGGAAGAAGTCAGAATAAGGAGCGGACTTTGCTCTTGTTGCCGAAAATAGCTGCTGTTAAGTTAACTATATAAATTGAACTAAAAGATTCACAGTCTCCACTTTCACACTTTCAGGGTATACATTCAGTAAAAACCCTTAAAAGGATGAGCGATGATGAATCAGGAACAGGCAACCAATGAACTAAAGGAAGCCGTGAAAAAGGCTCAGGGACGACGCGATTTCGAACGATACCAGGCTGTTCTTGGCTACCAGAAAAAAGAGATTGCCCAGATCATTGGACGCTGTCCTCACTCGTTTGGCCACTATGTCCAAGCATATGAAAAAGGCGGAATCGATGGCCTTCTTCAAAGGGGTGTGTCCACCGGAAAGCCGTCCCGATTGACGTCGGAACAGAAGCAGATCCTGTTGGAAACGGTGGCGTACAAGACGAATCAACTCGTAGAGTTCTGAATGGAAAGACATCGCGGTTTGTTTGCCGTTTTTCAAGATGTTTATCACCTGTACCCCGTGTGGTTTCGTTAAGAATAGCTTATTAAAAAAGGAGTAAAAGAAAAACACCCGAAAGAGAAATTCTTTCGGATACTTCCTTTAAATGCAAGTGTTTTGCAGGACTCTCCGCTTTGAGACGGTGTTTATTTTTTGCAAAAAAAGTGTACGTCATGCAGAATTTCGTCATTTGAATATTATTTCATTGACATCGATTCTCATTATCATTTATGATGTGTTTATGAAATATACTATTAGTTGAGCAACAAATAAAGTGGAAATGAAAAAAAGGTCGATTTGGCATTATAAGGAGAGAAATGAGTATGATAACTTTCACAAAGAAAAAGTTACTGGCTATAGCAGCTGCTGCTTTTATGATAAGCGGCTGCAGTTCTAATGAAGGAGCATCTAATCAAGCAACTGCTGATCAAACACAAGAAACTGTCAGAATTGGGTATCCGAATATTTTATCGGTGGCACCAGCCATTATTGCAGAAAAGCAGAAATTGATGGAAGAGCAAGGGATTAAAGCTGAGTTTTATCAATTTGCAAACGGGCCTGATCTTAACAAAGCATTGTCTTCTGGGAAATTAGATATCGCTTATACAGGCATACCAGTTGTTGTGAATTGGGCGTCAAAAGGGTCGGATATTTCGGTCATTGCTAAAGTAGGCGACGGAGAATTTGGACTAATCGCAAAAGAGGATTCGTCCATTACGCAAGCCTCTGATCTAAAGAGTAAAAAAATTGGGTTTTTGGGAAGAGGGACCGGATCGGATATTCTTGTACGAGGCTTTTTGTTACCGGAGGCGCAGTTGGATGAAACATCGGTAAGCTTGATGGAAATGAAAATGCCGAACATGGAACCAGCGATTACGAAAGGAACAATTGATGCGGCTCTTTTAGGAGAACCGTTCGTGACATTTGCTGAACTGCGGGGATTAAAGGTTGTTCAAAAAATTCCGGACCCTGCTGTCGTTGTTGTCGCTCATAATGAATTTGTCAAGGAACACGGAGATGCAGTGGAGAAATTCATGCAGGGGCACCAGGCATCCATTGATTATATTAATGAAAAACCGACAGAAGCGGCTGCTGTCCTGGCCGAAGCATTTAAGGTTCCCGAGATTGAAGCAGACGGAAAAACATGGACACCTGCAGAAGTGATGGAACAAGCGCTGGCAAAACAAAAGTATGAAGCCGGGTTTTCCGATGATGATTTTTCATTCTATCAACAACTTGCGGATGCCAATTATCAGTTGAAACTCATTGATAAACCGTTTGGAATTAAATCGGTGTTTAATTTGAAATGGATGAAGTAAGAGAAAGGAAATCAGGGGCTGTCCCGAAAGTCGGTGAAAACGGACGAGGGACAGCCCTCTTTTTTATGGAGGCGGGATGTTGACTCCCGACGGCAGGATGAACGCAAATGATGACGGGAATTGATTGAATGACGGCGGGACACCGACTAAAATTATGATTTGTAAAGACAAAAAAAGAGGAGCCAGGCTCCTCTCACACGCAACAACTTCCATCTTCTAATGAACAGTTAGCGTTCATCATTTTTAGTTCCTTTACTTCTTCATATGAAATCGCAATATCGGGACTTACTGTACAGAGAAGTTTGCAGTTTACTTTTGTGTATTCAAGGAAATCTGCTTTTTGTTCCGGTGATAAATCCCCTTCAAGCGTTACTTGAAATGTAATCGCCTCAATATCACCTTGCTCATTGAGACGACCCTCTGCATGAACTTCAAGTCCAGTAAGGGAGTAATTTTGTTCTTTTGCGTAACGTGTCATGGTTATTGCTGAACAAGAAGACAGTCCAATCATCTACAACTTGGTAGGACGGAATCCTACGTCTTCTCCGCCTTTATCCGTTCCTTGATCAATAACGACACTTCGTGAATTGGCAGATGCAAGCTGCTGAAAGTTTTTTATTCGCTTTACTCTTGTTCTCATGACTCTTCCTCCTAAAACAAATTCATACTTAAATAACGCTCACCCGTATCCGGAGCAATGCACAGCACTCGCTTGCCTTCTCCCAGATGCTTGAATAGCCGCAAATACCGCTGCCGAAGGCCCAATAAAAAGACCTTCTTGGCTGGCTATATAAATTGAACTAAAAGATTCATAGTCTCCACTTTCAGGGTATATATTCAGTAAAAACTCTTAAAAGGATGAGCGATGATGAATCAGGCATCGAAACATGTAGACGTAATGTTGCCCGTACTGTTCACGAATCGCTTGGAGCTCCTTTAACAAGTATTCGGTTTATTGTGGACGAAATTCCTAAAAATCGCTTTGCGGTGGGGGATACCTTAAAAAGTGAGATGCCGGAATAGGAAGATGCAAATTGCTTGATTACAGAGGTCTTGCTGAATATTTAATCAAAGCCGAGAAACAGAAACAGGCGGTTTCTTGCATTTCCGATCAACACGCAGATTTTAGTCTGTCAATGGGATACAAGGTGCAGCAGGGGTTAATTTAAAAACGGAGTCAGGCTGCAAGGTGACAGCCTACAAGATGGGTCTTACCAGTCAGGCGAAAATGAAGCAAATGAACGGGAATGCCCCTATTTACGGGTATATTTTTGACTATATGGATGTTCCGGATAAAGGACAAATAGCAAGAGAAGATTTTATCCATCCAAAGTAAGGCAATGGCTTACATCCTGCAGGAAAATGGCTATGATACGGTTGATGCCAATGAAAATTTAGGCTTTGTGGATAATTCGAGAAATTATGACGATGCGCTTAAAGTACTGAAAGCACTAAGATCTAAACCAGTTACACTCATGACCAATAATCCCAAAAAGCTAGAAGCATTGAAGGATGCTGGTTTGAAGGTGTCAGGCAGACAGCCGTTATGGGGGGACATATCAGAATTCAATGAGAACTATCTCCAAACAAAAGTAAAACGTTCCGGTCACTTAGAGGAAGAAGGTACTTGTCCAAATGATTAATGATGAGTTTTATATGGATTTAGCTTTAGAAAATGCATAAGCTGAGAACTAGAAGCGCCTGCTTCGATTGTTGAGTTTTGTGATTGTAAATGTGCCATTTTTACCGGCCGAACACCGGGTTTCAACAGGGATAGAAGCATTGACGCTTTATGGTGTTTTTCTGATTTTGCTTTCATCGGATATGATGAAAAAGTAGGCCATTTTCTTTGGGGAAAATTCATTTATTCGCACTGCCAGGGTATTTGTAGCAATCTTTTATGGCCTGTTGATTGGTTCAAACACAGCTACACCTATTATGCTCATGTACGTAAGCACATCACTGCTTGTCCTGGAGGCGTTTTTTCCAAAAAGATTAAATGTAGTTTTTATGCAAAAAGGTCGCCATTCTGTCAAAGGAGGATAATCAAGCACAGATTTTCTAGTTATGGAATAAAGTGGAAATGTCGAGTGTTTCCTTGTGGCTCTACATATATTTTTGTTTTATGTGCTAAATTCAAATAATTATTTTAAATTGTTAAGTGTACTCAAGGTGAACTTTGCCCCATTAAGGTTAAAAGAAATACATTAGATTTTAAGCAACAAGATAATAAAAGAGGGGATTACGGTCAACGAGAATACAGGATATAGGCTTTCTGTAGAAAACTTAAGTTAAATATAGATCATTTAATTACTAAAAAGCTCTGTGGTTTGGAGTTAGTATAATTTCATGGACACAATTTAATTAAGTCCTTACCATTATTTTGAGAGGATGTGTCCGAATTGGAACGTAAACCTACAGGCAAAAAAGATAACGATGACTTTAAGAAAACGATTATGGATTTGTATCATTCCGGCAGCCTGGTTAAAGAATTAAGCAGAGAATATGGCGTATCAGAAGTTCGGATAAATAGGACAAGAATTAATATTTTTCTAAAACTTTTTAGGGAAGAAAGGAGGGAGGATGCAGTTGCACCAGATATAAAGGAATTACCAGCTTCAGCGGAAGTGTTAAGTAAAACAGCTCAAGAATTAAAAATGATAATAAGGAAATTCAGAGCTTTAAAAATTTTTCCTCACTGATTTAACTAACACCAGTGAGGATTTTTGATTAGGAAAATAAAAAAATAAAGAATGTTTCAAATGTAATTAACGATGAGTTATTGACTTGCTACAGAACCACCGTCAACGCGAAGATTAACACCATTAATAAAGGAAGCCTGTTCTGAAGCGAGGTAAACCACTGTTGATGCTACTTCTTTAACTGTTCCTGGTCGTTTTAATTCTACGTGCGGGCGGTTTTCCTTTAAGAACTGTTGAACCGCTGTATCAAAATCGACGTTCTGCTTTGCAGCTAAACCTTTAAGCATATCCTCCAAAAGAGGCGTCATGATAAACGCTGGAGAAACGGTATTTACTAAAATTCCTTCCGATGCATAAGCTTTGGACAAGCTTTTTGTAAAGTTAATAAGGGCTGCCTTCGAAGCATTGTAGTGTGGCATGAAGGGATCAGGCTGCACTCCGGATTCTGACGAGATATTGATAATGCGGCCATATTTATTTTTTCTCATATAAGGAATGACGGCTTTTGTGACACGTACTGTTCCGAATACGTTCACATCAAAAAGGCTTTTCCATTCTTCTATATCAATGGATTCAAAGTCATCAAAACCAGAAGCAATTCCTGCATTGTTTACAAGGATATCTACTTTTTGATAACGATCAATAGCAGATGAAACCAGATAATCTACGTCTTCTTGTTTTGTTAAATCAGCCTGGACTGTATGTATATTCCCACCCATTTCTTCTATCTCTTTTTTTGTATTGTTTAATTCTTCGATACCTCGGCTGCAAATCACAACATTGGCACCTTCTTCTGCAAATGCTTTTGCAATTGCTTTGCCAATACCTTTGCTTCCACCCGTTACCAGTACCGTCTTATCATTTATGTTGAGATCCATCTTAAAACCACCTTCTTGTTAGGATAAAATGCTAATGTGTAGTTCTGACCTAGAATATCATAATAGCTCTCCGCGTATTGACCTTGTCAATAAGGCATTGATTTTTTCACTTCGAGTTAGGTTTCTACAATGTTTTGGCTGGCATAAACATTAAAGCACTGCCCATTTGCAGTTGTATGTTTCATTATTAAATACAGCTAAGTATATAGCTTTACCTATCTTAAAATGTACTACATAAGGACAAATGGCGTCCAGAAAACTGCATTGATAGAGAAAATATTCTCAAGATTAGAACGTAGCATGGATTGTCAACACTAAATCAGACAACTTTCTTAAAGGACGATCGTTTATATTCAATTGGGCTACATACCCCAGTGTTCCATGAATTCTCAGCTTGTTAAACCAGTTAAGATAATCACTGAATTCAAGCGTAAGATGCTCTAAACTATCAAACTTCATCTGGCTGATAAACTCTAAATGTGGCTTCCATCACGGCATTATCATATAGGCAGCCTTTCATGCTTATAGAGTGGCTAATTTTGAAGGCCGCTAATGCTTCGTCGATGAGCTGATACGCCTACGAATATTAACATTTTGCCTCCTCAATTTGCATTGAGGAGGCTTTTTTTGTCAGCTTTACTTAGGATGCAAACCATTCCCCTTAAGGTGGAAGTAAGAGAAATCAATGAAGAATGAACATGGTAGAAAAAAGAAGATAGATATTTCATAAGAAGCAGAGCAAAACTGTTTACACGGCAGTCAGAGGTACATTTTTTCAGCTCTGAAGTAATATGTAGGAATGTTTCATCATACAGACACAACCGAGATTGTATACCGAGTTAAGGGAGGTGAAGATATAGGTCCAAGCGGGAATTTAAAAAACGAATAAAGGCTAATCGTATTTGTAAAAATACCTTAAAGGCAGGTGAGGTGAAATGAACCTAACGGAAAAGCAAAAGGCGTTCATCAATCATTATTATGCCACCTTAAGTGAAAAAAACGCGATTGCCACCGTTGAACAAATGGTTGAAGCATTTGTGGTTCTGTACTTAGAAGCGAATGATCATTATGAAAGAGAAAAAGCGGCTTATTTTATTTTAACGCTCCATCCTAAGGAAAAGTTGACCGGCTTCGAAGAACTGATCGACGTTCAAGAGTTATACCAATACGCTGCAGCTAAACAAAAGAGAGTGAAGAACGGAGCAAAAGAGGCGCAGGAGAGAAGGCACCGGGAGCGGGGTGATTTTTCTTTGACCGATTCGGAGTGGGAGAAAGCCGTCCATCATTTCGGCCATGAGTGTGCGTATTGCGGAAAAAGAAATAAATTAACATTTGAACACGTTGTTCCGTTTTCAAAAGGCGGCAGCTTTGACAAGAAAAATATTATTCCAGCATGTACCGTATGTAACTCCAGCAAGAACGATATGGACTTTTCTGTTTGGTATCGAAATCAGCTGTTTTACGACGAAACAAGAGAGCAAAGAATCATAGCATATTTAAGTCAGGTAAATGAGCCAAGTTCTGCGTTGAGCAGTTAAGTAAATAATGATAGAGAGGGAGCTGCTTAGAGTTCTCTTTTTTTCATTTGTGTAAAACGTATCCCTGCTGAATGGAGGGGCATGCAGAAACAGGAATGCATATTGATTTGACAATCGGCACAATGATTGAAATTCTACGCGCAGCTCTTACAGCGGACCAGATGGCAGCAGAAGCGGACTTTTTCAAATGACTCTTAACCCAGACGACTTTTGGATTTAGCCGCGACGATAACTAAGGTAATAAGGGAATACGTTCAATTAACACACCCTTTTCAAAGAAGGGAGAAAAACATTAATGAAAACTAGAAAAAAACGATGGCTTCTTACTGGCTTTTTCATACTAGGAGTTGGCCTTCTTACTGGCTTTTTGTTAAACGCTGGCAGTTATCTTTTAACTAAAGAATAACTAAAAAAGTCAGAGGCCATCATCGTTCTTAGTCCGGGGATAGAAAGAATTGAGAGCTGAAGCAACGATTGTAGGGGCATATGATACTACTATTTATACTATTTCATACACTCCAACTACTGGCGGAGAAAGAGTGGAAGATCATAAGTGGGTGATTCATGAAGAATTGCAGGATGCTGGTGAGGCACCTTTAGAACCTGGAACTGAAGTTACAGTAAATGTAGATCACATGGAAGGTATGAATGGTGCAACAGCTGAAATTGATTCAGCAGAAGAGACCACTGTCTATATGGTTGATTACACTTCGACTACTGGCGGTGAAGAAGTTAAAAACCATAAATGGATAACAGAAAGTGAATTATCACCGGCTGAATAATATTTGAATTAAAGCTTATTGAATAACGGGACTGTTTTAAGAACTCCCAGAATAAAAAATCCAGAAGATACCTTTTTAGGCATCTCCCGGATTTTTGTTGTTGTTGAATAGTATTTCTCCTGGTTAATTTGCATGGGTTTTATCCATCCTTTAAAAAGTATCTATGTACGTATCTTCACACGATTTCGTATGTTATGGGTATTGCAAGAGTATCTTTAGTTCATACTTGTTACTGCATCACTCAAAATACCCTAACTCCTGAGCAATAAAGCGGCTTTTATACTCAGGTCCCCGCCTGGCTGTTTTTTATGCTTTGCGAAACTTCACAAAGATTTATGCTAACAACATGCTCCTACATCACTTATCGTTTCCAGTAAAACTTTCTTGATCATTAAATGTTGTTTCTCTTCAAATCGGTTCACCAACACATCCTCTGGAAAAAATCCGCAAACAGCTTGCGGCTCTCCGAAAAGATCAATTTGATGACTGGATGCTACTTCATCCTTTTTCTCATTCCGGATACTGGAATATTCAAAAAAGAGTCCATTCCGTTATTCAATTCGCTTTTTTTTATTTCTTATTGTTTTGTAACGTATGTGTATGTTAATGTTTTCTCTTAATTATTCTAAAAATTAACTATATATTTCTTGTTCTGTTTTTTAATGATTATAATAATTTTATAATTTTATATATTTAAATAAAATTTTGATTTTTTATTTTAAATATTTATCATATAAATTTTTAATCATTTATAATAAATGAAACAAAGAGACGCTTTTTTTCACTAGATTAGATCAAATAAAAATAGGTTTAATTAAATAATGATATAATTAAATAAAATATGAATGATAAAAATAAAATATGAATGATAAAAATAAAATAAAAAAAACAGATAGAATCATATATATAAAATTTTTCAAATGATCATCTTATTATATAAAAATAGAGATGATCGCATAGAAAAACAATTGAAAGTTTTCCGCAGACAAAAAAGAGAGGGAACATTCATCCGAAGAGATAGGAGGAAGACATATGTTTGAACTGAACCCGAACAGCCAGCCGCTTTTTCCGGCTGACCGGATGGAAGCAGCCATGCAGTTGCTTGAACGGATGGATCGGGCTGAAAAAGAAAAAGAAGATCCGTTTTTTTATTTCAATGATAGAGATGTGCTTCATTATTATCTGTACCGCAGTGTCAATTTGAATAAAGAAGCAGAACGTTCGGATCGGACCCTAAAAGAGTACGAAAGGGAGCTGTCTCAACTGATCCAAAATTTATTACAGTTTCGAGAGGAAATCGGGCTGAATATTGAGCGGATTGAAGAAGGATCTTTATTTAAAAGCCTCGCGCCAAGGCATCTGCGGCGCTACCAGTCCTGGCTTGCAGAAGAAAGCCCGCATGTGAAAAAGAAAGGGGCTTATTCAGCGGCAACTCTCGCGCGCAAAACGACCATCCTTAAGAGTTTCTTTCATTTTTTGCACGAGAATCGCTATCTCAAGCAACCGATTCACCAAGGTTTGCGCCCGGCAACGGTTCGGAAAGATGACCGGCCGAACCGTGACTTGGGACCAAGGGAAGTCATTCAGCTGCTGAACTACTATAAAGACCGTAATCCGATTATGTTTACTTTGATTCATGTGCTGGTAGGGACCGGTATGCGGAATGATGAGCTGTGCCGCTTAAAAGTATCGGATGTCCGATTTGATCCCATCCTTGGCGGTTTTTATTTACATGTAATCGGAAAGGGGAACAAACAGCGGGATATCCCGCTTCGTCAGAATGGTAATGGATAGCGTTGTGCTGTACCGGAAAACTAGGCTCCTGCCGGCAGACTTTCCAAGCAGCAGTGATGAACCTTTGTTTCCGAACAGCCGGTGGAAAGCGTTCCGCCCATCTTACTTTGCGACCATGTTGGGTAACGAAATAGAGAAAGTACCGATCTTGTCAATCCAGGCGCGGAAAAAGAGAATCACACCACATGAGTTCAGACATAGCTTTGCGATTATCAGCTACATGAACAACAGTGATGTGTATGCGATCATGCGTGCTTTGGGTCATGAAAAAATCGAGACAACGATGATCTATTTACAGAAGATCATGGAGCGGGAGCAGCATGTGGTTCATCAGTGGAAAGACAATGCGCTCGGACGATATATATAATAGAAGAAACACGGAAAATAAATGAGATTTTTCATCTTAAAAATGAAAATCCCATAAGTTTTCCGGAATATATATCCTTATAAATAAGGCTCTGTTATTGTTGATTTTCTTTATTCAAAGAATAGGGAGGACCTGAAAATAAAATAATTAACCGATGCTAACGAGGAGGAATTTTTGTGTCTTTAAATTTCGGAAACGAAGAATTAAATAGAATAATTGAGACAAAACCCGTTGGAGATTTTTACCCATACAATCTTAAAGAATACAACCATCGCGCTGTAAACGATTATATCTCTAAAGCGGTTGGTTCATTGGCAATGATAAAAAATATTAAATATGAAGGTGACTTTGAAAGCTATGGAAGCGGTTACGCTTCATGTGTAGATGTTTTTCTCTAAGAAAAATATGGTAGTTATTCTGGTGAACGAGATGGTGTATTGTGGATTGATGGAATTAGAATTTATCTGTGTCGTCTTGCTCCTGTATCTGTTATTGGGGAGCGCTAAGTTACGAAGCATGCAAGAGGAGGAGGTAGTGATTATATGGGAAGTAACACTGTCGATTTTTTACCACCAGGTGACTGGAATGAATAGGCCGAAGGAATAAGGAAAGTGTTAGGACGGTACTGTTTCAAGGTTTTAGACCGTAACTATGTTAGTCAACCACTACCTTTTGAAACAGAAATACCTACAATCCTACCGTATAAATTATTGATGCATTTTTTTATTGGGAAGATTAATACATGCAACTAATATTCAAAAATCAACAAAAAGTTTCAACAGAGCTATAAATAAAAGGAGGATTTTTACCTTTATTAATGTCTTTGCATTCTTAATTAATATCTTTTTGAGAAGAATGATTTTTCTAAATGTAAAAGAAGACGAAGACATAATTTACTGCGAGTAAAGAAAATAATCATATCGGACCAAATAATTCGATGAATTTTTAGGTATTTTACCTTATAATCATTTACATTAGTAGGTTAAATGTGGTAAGTTTGTAAGTAGTTAGATCGTTTTAAATTATTTGTGAAAAGGCAAACCCGTCGAAAGGCGGGGACGCAAAGCCACAGGTCTAAAACCTAAGTAATAGGTTAGACGGCTGGGTTACCACAGTCTTTCTTATCTTTTAAAAGTTCTAGGAAAAATTATATTTTTCAGATCAGTAAAACATTACACCTAGAAAAGATCACTAGACTTTTAATTAGCTTATAGAGCTTAAGACTACCCAGCCAAGGTAGTCTTTTTTATTTTTTACTTGTATTAGAATTTTAATTCTGTGATTAAACGTATGGAGAATCTGTTGCTCAGCTTCGATCTTTTTTAATGTTTATTTTGATTAATGAGTTTTTAATGAAAAGATCAATTGTGAAAAGGTGTAACATATAAAATCGCTTGTGAAGTGGCAAGCCGATCTTTCGCTATTTTAACGCAGAATCCGTATTTAAATACCGTTAAGGGAAACGAGGAGATTTAACGATGGAACATATGCATGGGACTCACGATATGTCATTGGTTGTTCTTTCCTATATTATTGCTTTTATGGCTTCGCTTACAGCCCTGGATCTAGCCAGAAGAGTTAATTTCTCAAAAGGCTGGAAAAAGAAAATATGGCTGATAAGCGGGTCATGTGCAATGGGAATTGGGATTTGGGCCATGCATTTTATTGCTATGCTGGCCTTTAAATTGCCAGTTGCTATAAGTTACAATGTGTTTCTCGTTGTTACATCTATTGTTGTAGCTATTGCTGCATCTTTATGTGGCCTCTATTTTATTTGTCACCCTAGAATGAGTATGCTGAAACTATGTCTAGGCGGTACTTTTATGGGATTAGGGATTAGCGGTATGCACTACATAGGCATGCTGGCAATGAAAGGTCTTTATATTACATATCATCCCGCCCTTTTTGCCATTTCGCTTTTCATTGCAATAGGTGCCAGTATTATTGCATTAATGCTTGCATTCCAGTATCGAGATAGTCAAAAGGGTATGAGCACCAAAGTTAAATTTGTTAGTGGGATTGTTATGGGCGTTGCGATAACTGGAATGCACTATACCGGAATGGCTGCCGCAAATTTTCAGGCTAGCCATGACAGCATAATAGGCGGAACAGTAGTCAATTATGATATTCATGCAATTGTCATTTCTATTGCGGTAAGTGTAGTTGTCATTTTAAGTATTGTTCTTGTGAGTTCCTTTATTTTAGACCAGAGGCTTGGTGAAGAGATAGCATTTAAAGGGGCCATTCTCGAATCTGTTTTGGATTGCGTGATCATTATCGATCATCAAGGAAATATAGTGGAATGCAACCCTTCGGTAGAAAGGATATTTGGTTATTCCTATCGGGAAATTGCCGGCCAAAACATGGAGACACTTTTTTTGTGTTCATCATCCACCAATATTTCATTTTCCTCGCCATTCATTCAGGACTATGAAGAAATGATGCTTAATAGACGCTTAGAACATACAGGGGTTCGGAAAAATGGAGAGGAATTTTCTGTTGAAATGACCGTCACAAGAATAAAAAAAGACGGACCCCCTGTTTTTACTGTTTATGCTCGTGATATTACAGATTTCAAAAAAGCAGAGGAAACAATCAGACATATGGCGTACCATGATACTCTCACGGGTTTACCCAATCGGAGAATGTTTAATGAAAAGCTTACAAAATCAATAACTGAAGCCCAAGAAAGCAACACCATGGTTGCCGTAGGATTCTTAGATTTAGATCGATTCAAAATTATTAATGATTCATTGGGACATGCTTTTGGTGATTTACTATTATGTAATGTTGCAGAAAGATTGCGTGGATGCTTGGATACACACAGTGTAGTATCTCGCAATGGAGGGGATGAGTTTACCTTCATCATTAAAAATGCCACTGAACAAACGGCTGCAGATGCCGCTCAACGGATCATCGATTCCTTGATCCAGCCTTTTCACCTTGAAGAACATGAAGTATTTATCACTACTAGTATGGGGCTATCATTGTATCCGGAAGATGGAAAAGACAGTGAAACACTCATGAAAAATGCAGATGCTGCTATGTATAAAACGAAGGAGCAAGGGAAAAATAATTTTTCATTTTTTAAACTAGAAAGTAATATGAATTATCAGCAGTTAGAGTTAGAAAACGAAATGCGCAGGGCGATAGAACATAATCAATTTGTTGTTTATTATCAACCTCAGTTTAACATTTATACCCGTCAAATTATCGGAGCAGAAGCATTGGTCCGCTGGAATCATCCAGAACGGGGATTGATTCAGCCAAAAGATTTTATTCCACTAGCAGAAGAGACAAGATTAATCATTCCTCTAGGCAATTGGATCTTGCACACCGCCATTTCTCAGTGGGAAAAATGGCAGAAACAGATGTATCCATTACAGCTTTCGGTCAACCTGTCAGCTGTTCAGTTCCAACAGCCGGACGTAGTAAATGTAATTAAACAAACGCTAAAAGAAGCAGGATTAAAACCATCACTGCTTAATATTGAAATTACAGAAAGTATGGCTATGATAGATGTGGATGCCACTATTAGAATATTACATAATTTAAAAAGTATTGGAATCAATATCAGTATGGATGACTTTGGGACTGGACATAGTTCGCTCTGTTATTTGAGAAAGATGCCAATTGATGAGCTGAAAATTGATAAATCCTTCATGAATAACGTAATTCATGATCCTGAAGACGCAGCAATAGTAAAGGCCATTATTTCAATGGCCAAAAGTTTAAATATTGATGTTATAGCAGAAGGGGTCGAGAATGAGGACCAGAAATCGTTTTTAAAAGAACAGAAGTGTACTAAGGCGCAAGGATATTTATTAAGTCCTCCTGTACCAGCAGAAGAATTTACAGCATTAATTAGGAGTCAACAATAAAACAGATTATTTTCTCTTAATGTTCGATAACTAACTTAAACAATATCCGTTAAAATATCGGTTTTTGTTAATTTGATGTCACCCTGATTTGAGGCCGGATGAAGTGATTCAGTTGCTCGACTATTTTGAGGATCGCAACCCCATTATGTTCAGCTCGCTTCATGTATTGGCAGGAACTGGAATGAAAAACAATGAACTGTGCCGTTTAAAAGTATCGGACGTCCGCTTTGATCCAATACTCGGCGGCTTTTATCTGCATGTATTCGGAAAGAGGAATAAACAGCGGGATATACCGCTTCGGGATAAAGTAATGGACAGTATTGTGAAGTATTGGAAAATCCGGCTTTTATCAGCGGAATTTCCGTCTGATAGCGCTGAACGACTATTTCCAAACAGCAGGGGGCAGTATTTCGCCCGTCTTACTACCAATGAATCCACACAAGATTTCTAAAACTACTAATATAAACATAAAAGAAACTCCTTTATAGATTAATACCAAAATTAAAATTGGCTGAACATTGAAATTCAGAAAAAAATGTAAGCGAAAAGAGGAGGAGCTTTTAGCGTATAAACAACACGCTGTTAATTCAATATTTCTGCCAACTGTCATTTCCGAGTTTAAAATGGTTCTTACGCAAATCTGGTGAATTGATTCAATGGTCTGTTCTTTGAATGCATCTGTTGCCTTAAAGCGCCTACGTGAAAATACAGGTCGTTCATCCATATTAAGATAAGTAGTGACCGTTCTTCTGTTTAATTGATATTCCCTTGAGATTCTGAAAATATTCTTTCCTTTTTTATGCGCCTTCTGAATCTCCTGAATAAGCTTCCATTTTTCGTATTGCCGTTCTTTCATTCTCTGTTCAGTACGCGTCAGTGGAATGGCTGAAATAGGCTAGTACGGACGCTCTACATTTAATGCGATCATTGCTGGCACCAGGGCAGGAAGAAAGGAATCTAGCTGCTTTTTGGCATTTCTGATAAAGTGCCACCGGCCATAAACTTGAGTGATTTGATTATTCGCCGGTGTAAATGCTTGCCGGAAGCTGTTAAAACCGCCCTGGCTGACTACTTGAATAAATGGATGCTGCATCAGCCAAGTATCGAATTCGTCTTTCACCAAATCTTCGTAAGAACTACGTTCATCTTGACATTTATATTATGTCGCATTCAAACATACACAGTAACACAGGCTTTATCCCTTACTTCTCAAGGGATAAAGCCTGTGTTATTTAAGAAGAAGGATTTACAATGCTACATATTGAATAGTAAAGTTACAAGGAGGGAGTTTCATCTTTGTGCCTTAATGAAAGCGGTTGCTTTCTAGCTGTAAAAAAGAGAGGGTGTTATGGTATGAGCACGTCTATCGGTCTTAACATTTATTCTGCTTACCGTGAATTAAACAATGATTTTATTGGAACGTTGGAGAAAATAGCGGCGATGGGATATCAAAATGTAGAATTGATTTCTGCTAATTTTTCAACAGGTGAACGTTTCAGCGACACATTTTCCACCCGGACTATTAAAGAGAAATTGGATGAGCTGGGTCTCAATGCATTTGCAGCGCATGAAGGAGTGGCGCCAGGGCAGGAAATAAAAGATGGCGATTGGGATCACGTATTAAAAGTCAATGAGGAACTGGGCTGCCGTTCTATTGTTTTTCCGATGGCATTTATTGATGGGTATGATGACACGATGAGAGTGGCTGAGCAACTGAATGAAGTCGGCAAGAAATGCCGGGCTGCAGGAGCGGATTTTTATTACCATAACCACGCTCATGAATTTAAGCAGCTAAACGGAACTTCTTTATTCGATCTTCTTGTGAAACATACAGATCCAGACTATGTAAAATTTGAATTAGATCTCGTCTGGGTCACGCGCGGTGGTTACGATGCACTGGCCGTACTTGAACAGCTCGGAAGCCGGTGTGATATGATCCATCAAAAAGATCTGGGTAGACAGGTAGAGCATCCGAATGTCTTTGACGTAGCTGATAAAGCGGGTGGAGTGATGGACATTTATAAAAATCATGTCAAGCCGGATGATTTTGTAAACCTGGGAACGGGGATTGTCAATTTAGAATCGGTTTATCAAAAGGTAGAAGAATTAGGAACGATCCGCTGGGCCATTGTTGAAAATGAAGGCGTGCAGGGAGACAAATTTGAAAGCCTGGCCAGTGATTTGAACGTAATGAAACGATATGTGCAGGGCGGATATATTAACGCTTAAATGAAGAATAGGGGATGAGAAGTATGTCGAATGCAAAACAAAAGTTGAAAATTGGAATTATTGGGTGCGGGGGAATTGCTAATCAAAAGCATATGCCGGCACTGGCAAAGCTGTCGGATTTAGCGGAAATGACCGCATTTTGTGATGTGGTTGAAGAGCGAGCTCAGCTGGCGGCGCAGGAATTCGGCGCAGAGAATGCAGCTGTGTATACAGATTATCAGGAGCTTTTGCTGGACGAATCCATTGATGTGGTGCATGTACTGACACCGAATTTGCAGCATTCTTTCATTACGGTCGCGGCACTTGAAGCAGGCAAGCACGTTATGTGTGAAAAACCGATGGCGATCAATTCAAAAGAAGCGAAAGAGATGCTTGAAGCAGCAGACCGGACCGGCAAAAAATTGACGATCGGTTATCAAAACCGCTTCAGAGAAGATTCACAAGTACTGTATCAGGCGTCAAAAGAAGGAGAATTTGGCGACATTTATATGGCAAAAGCACATGCGATCCGCAGACGGGCTGTTCCGACGTGGGGTGTGTTCCTCGATGTAGAACAGCAGGGTGGCGGACCGCTTATCGATATCGGAACACACGCGCTTGATTTAACGCTTTGGTGCATGGACAATTATACACCAAAGTCTGTCACCGGCTCTGTTTATCATAAACTTGCTGACAAATCTGAAGGAAATCTGTTTGGGCCTTGGGATCCAGAAACGTTTAAAGTGGAAGATTCCGCTTTTGGTTTTATTCAAATGGAAAATGGGGCCACTATTATTTTAGAATGCGCATGGGCATTAAATACAACTGACGTCCGTGAAGCGATGACATCATTAGCTGGTACAGAAGGAGGAGCGGAAATGAAAGCCAGTCCTTCTGGCCAATATGGTACGTCTGAATTGGTGTTTAACAGCACGAAATACGGGAAGTTCATTGAAACAAAACCGGCAACAGGCGGTGGAATTGCGTATTTTGATTCCGGTGCTGAAGCTCCAGAAGTTTCTGAAGCCCGCCAATGGCTTGAGTGTGTCATTCATGACACTGAACCGTTGGTCAAACCGGAACAGGCATATGTTGTAACACAAATTTTAGAAGCAATCTATCAATCAGCTAAAACCGGCAAAACAATCGAGTTTTCCAAAGACGGCGATCTGCTGACGGTAAATTAAGAACAGCCCTTTACAAAATGGACAAAAAGGCATTTCATCAAAAGATGAAATGCCTTTTTTAATGAAATGTGCAGAGCCTTGTCAGTTGAAAATGGCTCCGATAAATTCTCAAAAGTCAGAAAATTGTCGTTAGAAAGTCGTTTTAACGGTAGGAAAGGATTTTCCTTTTTTATATGATAAGAACAGGTTACAGGAACAAACGTTCTTATAATCTGATCCTCTATGGCTTGAGGTGTCTGATAGCCGATGCTGCTGTGAATTCTGTTTCTGTTGTACCAGCCTTCTATAAACTGAAACATGGCCAGCTTTGCTGCCCGATAGTCTGTATACTCCGTGTGATAAACTTCTTCTTTCTTTAATATAGCGTGAAACGACTCTATACAGGCATTGTCATAAGGACAGCCTTTCTGGCTGAAAGACTGCTTGATTCCGTGTTTTTGGACATGCTGAGTAAACTCACTGCTGGTGTATTGTGAGCCAAGATCAGTATGAAGAATTAAGCCCCTTTGGGGCTTTTGAGAAAAACAGGCTTTTTGGAGTGCTTCGATCACCAATTCCGCTGTCATAAAACGAGAAAAAGAATAGCCAACGATTTTTTCGAATGCAGATCCAATACAGAGGCCAGATAGCACCAGCCGTCTTTTACCGTAGGAATATACGTAATATCCGCCACCCATTTCTCATTGATCGTGCAGGTAGAGAAGTCTTGTTTTAAAAGATTACCCAGCTGAACAACCTTTTCTTTTGAGGGGGAAGGACGGTATTTTTTCTTGGTAATCGAACGGATGCCTGCCTTTCTCACTAAGCGCTGGAGACGCTTTAAACTCAGACAAAACCCGCTGTTTAATAAGGTTTTATGAATTTTCGGAGCGCCATAACGTGCTTTGCTTTCCAGGTGAATCCGTTGGATCTCCTTCGTCAATTTCTGGTTTTCCTGTTCACGCTTTGACGTTATTTTTCCAAGGGAACCATAGTAGCTGCTTCTTGGCACGGTCAGTACTTCGCACATTTTCTGGATGGGGTATTGATCCTTGTGTTCCTCAATAAAATTGTTGAGCTCTGCTTCCGTTACTTTTTCGCGAATATGGCCATAGCCTTTTTTAGGATTTCCACCTCCTGTTTTAACCGAAGGTTTTCTTTCTGGATCAGGGCCTCTTTCTCTGAAGCGATAGGGGTAAAGTCTTTCACCCATTTATAAATCGTTACGTCGGATACGCCATATTCGCTGCTTAATTCTTTAACTGGGCTTCCAGAATGATACAAATCCACAATCGTTTTCTTAAAGTCATCGTTATATTTTTTACCTGCAGGTTTACATTCCAATTCGGACACATCTTCTCAAAAATAATTGTAAGGACTTAATTAAACTGTGTCCATGAAACTATACTAACTCCAGTTTAGTGAAACAAGTAGGTATTCTTGAAAGGAAATCGAAGTAGTTAATATACTTGAGTTAAAGGAGGGAATTAAATGAGAAATTCTACGAGAGATATTTATAATAAGTTAGCCAATACATATCAACACGATGTTGATGAGGGTAGTCCTTATAACGCTTATTATGAACGCCCAGCTATGCTGACGGCTTTGCCACCCCAATTAAAAAGAAAAAAGGTGCTTGATGCCGGTTGTTCGGCTGGATGGTATTCTTCTCAATTATTTCAACAAGGGGCAGAAGTTACTGGTATAGACGTAAGTCCTGAAATGGTTAGAGCAGCGAAGGAGCGTTTAGGAGAAGAAGCGACATTCCTTTGTCATGATCTTCAAGAAACCCTTCCGTTTAAGGATGATTCCTTTGATGTGATTGTAAGCTCGCTTACGCTTCATTACCTAAAGGATTGGACTTACACATTTCAAGAATTTAATCGTATTCTAAAAGAAGGCGGAACCTTATTATTTTCGGTTCATCACCCATTTATGGACTATACAAGCCATAATTGCGAGGATTACTTTCAAACCCAATTCTTAACAGAAACCTGGAACAAACCTAATATTACTATTGATGTCAGCTTTTACAGAAGACCTATGCAAAGCATCATAAATGAAACTACGCAATTTTTCAATCTCGATAAACTGATTGAACCCCAACCGCAAGAAAAGATGAAAGAAGTGAAAGAAAAATCTTATCACTATCTCATGACCAGCCCTCATTTCCTTATAGTAAAAGCTACGTCAAAAAAGTTTATGGAAATATAACGAATAACTTGAGCTTCTTGTCTCCTACAATCGGGCACAATTGTGGAAGAAGCCTCTTTTCTTATTCAATTAACGGGGGCAAGAGTCTAAGAACCGGCTGCTGTTCCGGCCGGTCTTTTTTTCCTCACTAAAGAGCAGGTTAGCAAAACAAAAGGAAATAAAGTAAGCTGAATAGACATAATGCAGGAATGGAATAAGAGGTGTTATTTTCAAAAATGATACAGCAGATTAACTTGTTAAAGTCTAAAGGAATCCTTGTTACGAAACTGATAAGCAAAAAAGAAGATTTACGGAAACAGTGGGAAGAAGCATTTGCCAAGCACCTTAGCAAATCCCAAAAAGGAAAAATTTATTTTCATCAGCACTTATGGCATGTATTTAGCTATAATAAACTTTCTTGTTTAGAAGAACAAAAAGCAAGGGATGCATTTAATAAGGTTAAGAAAAAAGGTTGTTATATTTTTTACCGTGACAATCAAAGTGTATTATTGCTTGAAAACGCTAAAATTCTAAAGGCAGAAGACATATTAAAAGATGTTGACGATTGTTTAGAAGATGTTTATGTAGTGGATAAAGATTTTACATGGACATATGTTTTTACTCATGAGGAATATTGTGGACCATACTTTTATCAGTCAAAGAAGGAGTAGAGAATCCTTCTTATTCAAGTAGTAGGTGCAAGAGTTTAAGAGCCGGCTGCTGTTCCAACCGGTCTTTTTTCTTCTTCAACTAAAGGGCAGTTTAGTTTAACAACGTATGGTTCCATTGATAAGAATAACAATATAAAACCCCCGTTCCCAAAAACGGGGGTTTTATATCGTATAGTGTATAACCATACTTAATCGAGTTACTATTTCTCCAGAATTATGATAAGAATGAGGTCTATCCGCTTTAAATCTTATAGAATCTCCAGTTGATATGGTATATTCAGTATCATTTACTCTTACTGTTAATTCACCATCAAAAACAGTTAAAAACTCTTCAGTTCCTTCTCCATGGGATTCCGAACTAAGATACCCGCCTTTTTCTATTTCAATGGAATAAACCTCAAATCGTCGATTATCTTGGAATGGGAAATAAGCATATAATCGGTATTTCCCATTATCCTCTGTTAGTGTTTGTACCTCACTTTTTAGGACTACCTTTGTATCAGGCTGCGGTGAATTTACTAGTGAAGTAAACGAAATTTTTAACCCATTTGCTATTTTCCAGATCGTTGTAATGGTAGGACTAGATTCACCTCTTTCAATTTGTCCAATCATCGTTTTACTAACCCCAGTAAGCTCAGCCACTTTTTCAAGGCTTAATTTCTTACTTTCTCTCAAAGCCTTTAAATTCTTTGCAACGATGAGATTAATCTCTTCCATAAAAACACTCCTTAGACTGTATACAATATAACGTCAGTATCGTACAATAAAACGTAAGACGTTATAATGACTTTTTAGACATTATAACATACATTCGGAGGAGGATTTATTTTGCCTACATTATCATTTTTGTTATACGTTTTTGTTACTACTTTTACTCCAGGTCCTAACAATATAATGGCAATGTTATCAGCTAATAAGTACGGGTTCAAAAAAACGATAAAGTTTTGCTTAGGAGTTGGTACTGGTTTTTTTGTCGTTATGATATTGTGCAGCTATTTTAATTTGTTATTAAAAAATACCATTCCTAAAATAGAATTCGGAATGACTATCTTTGGTTCTATCTATATGTTGTACTTAGCTATAAAGATAATTTTTAGTAAGGAGGATAATAAGGAAAATGACCATAAAAATAATAATGGCTTTTATACAGGAATGCTTTTACAGTTCATAAATCCCAAAGTTATTTTGTATGGAATCACAGCTATATCTACATTTGTCATACCATTTTACAGTACTAATATAAGTTTAATTTTATATTCACTGTTTCTTGCTTTTGTCGGTTTTGCAGGCACTGTTTGCTGGAGTTTGTTCGGTTCCTTGTTTCAAAAATTCTTAACAAGATATAAAAGTCATTTTAATGTGGTTATGGCTTTATTACTTCTATATAGTGCCGTATCCATATTTTTAGAGAAATAAGTAAATCAAAAAAGTTTGTGAAATATTGCAATTAAACAAACGGGGGCGTTAGTTGAAAAATCGAACCATAAAACTCATTTACTAACGCAACATAATTACTTGATCTGCCCCCCGTCAAGTAGACACTCATAAAGAGCTACATAGCCTTCACACGATATTCAACAGGGGAAGATTATGTAGTTTCTTTTGACACCTTGAGGTGTTATAGAATTCGATGTATTTATGTATGGCTTGTTCAATTTCAA